>DATHUM010000300.1:0-8677 GCA_035462225.1 Jiangellaceae bacterium
GCCGGCGCGTCGCCGCCGCGGCGGGTCTGCTCACCGCCGGAGTCCTGGTACTCACATCGTGCGGCGGTGCCGGCGATGACGCGGCGATCACGGATTCCGGTTCTGGGGCGGCAACGACCGAACCGATGACAGATCCGTCGCCCTCGGCGACCGGCGAAGCCGAGGTGACCGAGGGCGCCGCCGAGGAAACAACCGAGGCTCCGGCTGAGGCCGACCAGGAGTCCGATCTGGCCGCCGGCACCTATCGCAACTACAGCGAGGACGCGCTGGCCGAGGCCGGTTACGAAACGAACGTCATCTTCTTCCACGCCTCCTGGTGTCCGGAGTGCCGCGCTTTCGAGCAGGCGATCGAGGCCGGCCCGATTCCCGATGGGGTACAGATTCTGAAGGCCGACTACGATACCGAGACCGCTCTCAAGGACAAGTACGGCGTGGACATCCAGACCACCTTCGTCAAGGTGGACGACTCCGGCGAGATGATCTCGAATTGGGTCGGATACGAGCAGGACCGGTCCGTCGACAACCTCCTCCGACAGCTGGGGTAATGCGGTGCCGCTGGCCGCAGTAGCCCTGTTCGCCGGTGCGTTGTCGGTTCTGGCGCCGTGCGTGGTGGGGCTGCTGCCCATCTTGATCGGCCGCTCGGTCGCACCCGGGAGCCGGTCGCACAGCGCGATCCTGGTCATCATCGGGTTGTGTGCGTCGATCTTCATTTTCACCATGCTGTTCCGGGCGACGACGCTACTGGTCGACGTACCGCAGCGGGTGTGGCAGTACGTCGCTGGAGCGATCCTCGTCGGGTTCGGCGTGGTGTCTGTCGTCCCGCAGATCTGGGACTGGCTCAGCACCCGACTGCGGTTCGCCGCGGTGGGCGACCGTGGTGCGCGGTTCGGCATCGGCCGGCAGAGCAGGGCGGGAGACCTCGTCCTCGGGGCGAGCCTAGGCCCGGCATTCAGCGCGTGCAGCCCGACGTACGCCCTCATCGTGGCCGTGATCCTGCCGGTGACACCGGCCGAGGGCGCGGGCTACCTGGTCGCCTATCTGGTCGGGCTGGCCACGATGATGGTTGTGATAGTCGTCGGCGGACGCCGCGCGGTCAGGGCGCTCGGTTGGGGTGTCGATCCGCACGGGTGGTTCCGCCGGGTGCTCGGGGTGTTCTTCATCATGTTCGGGCTTGCGATAGCCACTGGCCTGGACAAGGAGCTGCTCGGCTTCGTCGTCGAGAACGGCTGGTTCGACTGGCAGCTGCGGTTCGAGGACATGCTCCGATGAACACCGCGCGAGTTCTTGTCGTCGAGGACGACGCCGCCGTGTCCTCGGTCGTTGCGGCCTACGTTCGCGATTCGGGATTCGAGGCCCGGGTTGCGGCCGACGGGCTCGCCGCGGAGCGGGTGTGGCGGGAGTGGCGACCGGACGTGGTGGTGCTTGATCTGATGCTGCCGGGCCGGGCGGGACTGGACATTCTGCGGCGGATGCGCGCCGACGGTGACCACACCCTCGTCGTGGTGTTGAGCGCCCGCGGCGAGGAGGAGGATCGGGTCGTGGGGCTGGAGGTGGGAGCGGACGACTACCTGGTCAAGCCGTTCAGCCCACGTGAGCTGATGCTGCGGATCGCGGGCCTGCTGCGCCGCGAGGAGCGGCTGGCCGGTTCCGCTGTCGTGCCCAGGACGCTGCGGGCCGGCCCGGTCGCGATCGATGCGGGAGCGCATACCGTCACAGTCGACGGCGAGCCGGTAGCGCTCACCTCTCGCGAGTTCGACCTGCTGGTGTTCCTGATGCGCAACCCCGGCCAGACGTTCACCAAACGCGACCTGCTGCGCCGAGTGTGGGGATGGGACTTCGGCGACAACTCCACAGTGATCGTGCACGTTCGCCGGCTCCGCGAGAAGATCGAGCAGGACCCGTCCGACCCGCAACTGGTGATCACGGTTCGAGGCACGGGATACCGATTCGCGAAAGCCGCGGAGCTTGTCCGTAAAGGCGAGGTGAACCGGTGAGTGACCTGGCCTTCATGCTCACTGCGACGGCCGCCAGCTGCATCGGCGTGGGTGTCGCCGGATGGTTCGCCCTGCACGCCACCCGCCGGCGCTCGTGGACAGTCGCCGTTGTGATCTGCGCGCTCGTGCCGATGGTGGCCGTCATCGTGGCCGTCCAGGTCAATGTCAGGGCGATGTTCCTGTCCGACCATGACGCCGATGTGATCGCCGTCGTACTGACGACGGCGGCGGTGCTGGCCGTCGTGCTGGCAGTGCTGCTCGGCCGCCGAATCACCGCATGGTCGCGCACCGTGGGCACTCGGCTCAGCCGGCTGACCGAGGAGTACGCCGGCCAGCCGGTCGACGGCGAGCGGCCCGCCTCGGCGGAGTTGGCCACGCTGACCGCTCAGCTGGACGAGGTCCATCGCAAACTGGCGGCGTCCCGGGCTCGCGAGCAGGCCATCGAAGCGAGTCGCCGGGACCTGGTGGCCGCTCTGAGCCATGATCTGCGCACCCCCTTGGCGGGCATCCGGGCCCTGGCCGAGGGACTCGAGGACGGCATCGTCGACGACGTGCCGCAGGCACTGGCCCAGTTGCGGGCTAACACCGACCGTATGGCGCGGATGGCCGATGACCTGTTCGAACTGTCCAGACTCAGGTCGCTCCCGCGCAGTGGTCGCGATTCGCTGGTCAGCATGCGCGAACTTGCCGACGACGTCGTGGCCGAGGTGCGGCCGGAAGCGGAGGCGGTCGGGGTGCGGCTGCGGTGCGAGCTAGGTGCCCGCCTGGCGGTCCATGGCGACGGCGGTGAGCTCACCAGGGCGGTTGCCAACGTCCTGAGTAACGCGATAAGGCATACGCCGACCGGCGGCGAGGTGACGGTGGCGGGCGCCACCGCTGATGGCATGGTCGTGCTCAGTGTGTGTGACGGCTGCGGTGGCATCGCATCAGAGGATCTACCGCGGCTGTTCGAGGTCGGCTGGCGCGGCGACCCCGGTCGAGGAGGCAACGGCCACCCGGGCAGTGGTCTAGGACTTGCGATCGTGCGCGAGGTGATGGCGGCCCACGGCGGGACGGTCAACGTGATCAATGTCGATGGCGGGTGCCGGTTCGACCTTCGGCTGCCTGCGGCGGCGGCCTAAGCCAGGCCACGGCGCGCGACCGCCGGCGGGCGGGTGCCGCGGATCGAGCCCACCATGTCCAGCGCCTGCCGGGTGGCCGCCACGTCGTGGGCGCGGAACACTCGGGCGCCGTGCCAAGCGGAGATGACCGTTGCCGCGAGAGTGCCCGCAAGCCGGTCATCCACCGACAGGTCGAGCGTCTCGCCGACGAAGTCCTTGCGTGAGAGCGCGACAAGGACCGGCCAACCGGTGGCCACGAGTTCGCCGAGCCGGCGGGTCAGTTCGAGCGAGTGGTAGGTGTTCTTGCCGAAATCGTGCGTCGGATCGACCAGCAGCGCGTCCGGCCGGACCCCTGCCGCGACCGCCTTGTCGGCCAGTGCGGTGGTGCCCGCGATGACGTCGGCCACCACGTTGTCGTAGCGCACCCGGTGCGGGTCGGTCCGCGGCGGCAGCCCGCCGGTGTGGCTGCAGACCAGACCGACGCCATGCTCCGCGGCGACATTCGCCAGGTCCGGATCCGCGCCGGCCCAGGTCTCGTTGATCAGATCGGCTCCGGCGCGGCAGACCGCGTCGGCCACGCGGTGCCGGTAGGTGTCGACGCTGATCACGATGCCGCCATGGAGTTCGCGCACTGCCGCGACCAGGTCGGCCGTCCGCGCGATCTCCTCGTCTTCGCTGACCGGCGGGCCGTGACCGGCCTTCACCCCGCCCACGTCGACGATGTCCGCGCCCTCGCTGACGGCCTTGTCCACCCGAGCCAGCGCCGCATCGAGGGCGAATGTCGCACCTTTGTCGTAGAAGGAGTCAGGCGTCCGGTTGACGATGGCCATGACCGCGTGGGTCCCTGGCGGGAAGGCACGCGTTCCGAGGCGTAACGTACCGTTGACCGGCGCTCCCTGTTGCGCCAAAGCGGCCTCCTCCCGTGGTCGAGCAGGACCAGCGTGGCACGATCGTCGTTTAGGGTGGGACGCCGACCCAATCTGGACGGGATATGGAGGCAGCCGTGTCCATGTACATCGTGTTCGTGGTCGTGGCGGCGGTCGTGGTCTTCGCGGTCGCGGCGGCGGCCGTCGGTCACGGCGGCGGGCTCGAGGAGCCGTTCCCGGACATGGAACGGCCGTATCTCCCCGACGGCAAGGTCGAAGCGGCCGACATCGACGACGTCCACTTCGCGGTGGCCTTTCGCGGCTATCGGATGGACCAGGTGGACTCAGTGCTCGACCGGTTGGCCGAGGAGCTGATCAGGCGTGACCAGCACATCGGCCGGCTGGAGCGGATCGTCCACGCCCAGACGGTGCAGTCGGCCGCCGGGTATGCAGGTAACCGCCGACCGGGTGTCGATACCGGGCCGATGCCGACGGTTCAGAACGATCAAGTGAGTGCCCCTGCCGAGCCCCGGCACTCGGACGAGAATACGGGCTAGCGGGCCACACACCCCGCGAGGTGGTCGTTGACCACCCCGGCGGCCTGCATCGTCGCGTAGGCCGTCGTCGGGCCCACGAAGACGAACCCGCGGCGCTTGAGCGCCTTGGCCAGTGCCACCGATTCAGGCGTCGTCGACGGCACGTCCGCGAGAGTCCTGGGCGCCTGCCGCGCGCCGTCGGGCGCGAACGACCAGATCAGCCGGTCCAGCGCAGGTTCACCTCCATCCTCGCGAAGTTTCACGAGGGCCCGGGCGTTGGTGACGGCGGCCACGATCTTTGCCCGATTGCGAACTATTCGGCCATCGGACATGAGCCGCTCGATGTCGGCGTCGTCGAAGCCCGCGACCACGTCCGGGTCGAAGCCGGAGAACGCCGCGCGAAAGCCCGCGCGTTTGCGAAGGATCGTCAGCCAGGACAGGCCGGATTGGAAGGCCTCGAGCGTCAGCCGTTCGTAAAGTGGGGCGTCGCCGTGGACCGGGCGCCCCCACTCATCGTCGTGGTACGCGAGGTAATCGGCGGTGCTGACTGCCCAGGGACAGCGCGGCTCGCCGTCCGGGCCTGGAACAACGTCGTTCATCGGCCGCTGAACTCGGCCTTCTGCTTGGCCAGGAACGCCGTGACCGCGGACCGATGGTCCTCGGTGGCGCCGGTCCGGTTCATCATCTCTCCCTCGCGTGCCAGGGACTCCTCCAGCGAGTGGGTGGCCGAGTAGTTGAGCACGTCGCGGACGGCGGCGTAGGCCAGTGTCGGACCGCCGGCGAGTTGCCGGGCCAGCTCACGGGCTCGGGTCAGCACGGTGTCATCGGACACGACCTCGGTGGCGAGCCCGAGCGCCAACGCCTCGTCGGCCCGCACAGTGCGGGGGAGCATGAGCAGCTCTCGCGCCTTGGCCCATCCGACGAGACGGGGCAACGTCCACGACGACCCGCTGTCGCAGGACAGCCCGATGGCGGTGAAGGCGAGGTTGAAGCCCGCCGACTGGCCCACGATGCGAAAGTCGCAGGCGAAGGCGAAGGACGCACCTGCGCCGGCGGCCACGCCGTTGACGGCGGCCACGACCGGTTTTTCCATCGTGGCCAGGCCGTACACGATGGGGTTGTAATGCTGTTCGACCGTCGTGCCGAGCGACGCCGATCCCGACCGCAGCGCATCGGCATGCTCATTGAGATCCTGGCCCACGCAGAACGCCCGCCCGCTTCCGGTCAGGACGACGGCACGGACCGACCGGTCGTCGGCGGCGCGGCGGATGTCGTCTCGCAATGCGAGCTTGGTCGTCGTGTCGAGGCTGTTCATCGCCTCGGGACGGTTGAGCGTGATGGTCGCGACGCCGGCGTCGATGCCGTACAGCACGGGTTGATCGGTCACGAGCTGGCTCCGTTCGAATCTCGGTCGTTGCGGGGGGCGGAGAGGCAGGCGTCGACGAAGCGGGCGCTCGCCGGCAGCAGCCTGGAGGCCTCTGCGTCGAAGTAGGCGGCCGCCTCGTCTCCCGGCCAGTCAGCGGGCAACAGCGCGCGCGGCAGGCCAGGGTCGGTGAACAGGAACTTGCGCCACTCGTGAACCAGCCGGCTGCGCACCGCGAAGACCCCTTCGTCGGCAGGGGCCGGCGGCAGGCTTGCGACGAGTTCCTCGGCCTCGGCGAGCCAACGGTGGTACGAGCGTCCGACCGCGTTGAGATCCCAGGCTCGCCGGATCAGCGCAGCGTCGTCGTCCTGGTGCCGGGCCAGGAAGCCTTCGGCGGTGATGCGTTCGCCCTGCAGCAGAGCGCCGAGCTCCGGGGACGGGCGGGCGGCAAGCCAGGTGCCGTCACCCAACGGTGCGTACCCGAGGTATGCCAGCCCGCTGCGCAGCCGCTCACGGGCGGCCCGGTCGTTCGGGCGGTCGGGGATGATCAAGTGCCAGTAGCCGTCCCATTCGTCGTTGGAGGTGGTTCGGTAGATGCGGGCCGCGGCGTTGTCGAGACGGTGCTCGGCCTTCGGTGTGAGCGCGTACCCGGCGGCTCCGGCGAGCCTGACCGGCTGCAGCCAACCCTGTTTGACCATGCGCGACACAGCGGTTCGCACCGCGGGCGCCGTGATGCCAAGCGGCGCCAGCAGAGCGACGAGCGACGCGACCGGCGCCGCCCCGCCGCGCGACCGCAAATGGTCGCCGTACAGGTCGAAGAGCGCGGATCTGGCATTCATGACCTTCATATCCTGCCTGGTCGGTCGGACATGATGTGTGACCGACCCGGGGGAGGCGGCTCCCACCGTACGGCCAGATCGGGGATAATAGGTGCCATCGTGACGCACGCGGGACCGTCGCCCGACGTCTGGGGGCCTGCGTGTGCGCTTGAAGAGGAAGGGGTGCGCGGATGGCGGCGATGAAGCCGCGGACTGGTGATGGGCCACTCGAGGTCACCAAGGAGGGTCGCGGCATCGTCATGCGCGTCCCGCTCGAAGGTGGAGGGCGGCTCGTCGTCGAGTTGTCTGCCGAAGAGGCCAACGCGCTCGGTGATGCGCTGAAGGTCGCCGTCGGCTGAAGGCGATGGCCCGAAGTTGCCAGGCCCCGGTCGGTGTGCCGGCCGGGGCCACGCCGTGCAATTCCCCGATCAACCAGTGGAGCCTGCCGTGTCGGCTGACAAGACCGCGTCCGCAATGATCGCCGTGGCGCCACCGGCCGTGGAGCATGATCCCGGCGGCCTGCTCGACGTCGGCGCCTCGGTGATCGCCGTACCCGTGTGGCCGGATTCGGCCGAGGGACCGCGAATCGGTGCCGGGTCGGAGATCCTTGCCGAGGCCGTCGCAATCGACCCGGCGGAGGCCCTACGCCGTGAGGACAAGACCGGCAAGGCCGGCGAGCTGCTCCGGCTGCCTGGCACCGGCGACGTCTCACGCGTCATGCTCGTCGGTGTCGGTGACGGATCACCGGCCGCCTTCCGCAAGGCCGGCGCGGCCGTCGCAAGGGCGGCCCGGGGCATGTCACGGCTGGCCAGCACGGTGACGGCCGAGGCGGGGGACGCGGAGCTGCGAGCCTTCGTGGAAGGCGTCGTCCTGGCATCCTACGGGTGGCGGGTCCGGGGCCGGGCCAAGTCTCCGATGGAGGCGCTGGTGCTCACGCGGTCGACCCCGCAACGGGCAGTGGCTGTCGACGCCGCGGCCGCTGTGGCCGGCGCCGCCTGGTTCGCGCGCGACCTGGTACACACGCCGTCGAACATCAAGGATCCGGCCTGGCTCGCCGACCAGGCGCGAACCGCCGCAGAGCGCGGCGGCCTCGGCGTCCGGATCTGGGACGAGCAGGAGCTCGCCGCCGCCGGCTTCGGCGGGATCGTGGCGGTCGGGATGGGTTCCGAGCGCCCGCCACGGCTCATCGAGCTGACCTACTCTCCTCCACATGCCGGCCCCAACACGCCACATGTCGTGCTCGTCGGCAAGGGCATCACGTACGACAGCGGCGGGTTGTCACTCAAGCCTCGCGACTCGATGGTCGCCATGAAGACCGACATGTCAGGTGGTGCGGTCGTCATCGGTGTGCTCTCGGCGGTGCGCGCGCTCGGGTGCCCGATGCGCGTCACGGGCCTGATCCCGGCCGCGGAGAACCTGCCCAGCGGCAGCGCACAGCGCCCGAGCGACGTGATCCGGCAGTATGACGGGACCACCGTCGAGGTGCTCAACACCGATGCCGAAGGCCGCTTGGTGCTCGCCGATGCGATCGGTTACGCGGTCGCGACGAAGGACCCGGACATGATCGTCGACGTAGCCACCCTCACCGGCGCGGCGACTGTCGCGCTGGGCCGCCGGCACGCCGCCTTGTACTCCACGTCGGATTCGCTGGCCGATGCGCTTGTCACGGCGGGCGCGGCGGCCGGCGAGAAACTGTGGCGGATGCCGCTCGTTTCCGACTACCGCGAAGCACTGGAGTCCGACGTCGCCGACGTGGCCCACATCGAGACTCGCAAGATGGGTGGCGGCTCGATAACCGCCGCACTGTTCCTCGAGCGATTCGCGCGTGACGTCCCGTGGGCGCACCTGGACATTGCCGGGACGGGCCGTTCGGACGGGGACTCCGAGGAACTGGTCAAGGGCGGGACGGCGTTCGGCGTCCGCACCCTGCTCTACTGGCTCTCACCCGCCTGATTCCGTTCGATCACGTTCGGCAGGCGGAGCGACTTATCTACAGGCCC
>DATHUM010000301.1:0-12907 GCA_035462225.1 Jiangellaceae bacterium
ACCAGAACTCTGCCGCTCGAGGCATACACGGCGATCGGAGCCGGAGATGCCGAGACCGCGATCGTGCTGAGCCTGCTCATGATCGCGGTGGCGGTGGCGGTGCTCGCCCTGTTGCGGGACCGATGGATGGTCCGCGGATGAGCTTGCGAGCCAAGGTGGCAATCCGGCGCGGTGACTTCGAGCTCGACGTGACGCTCGACGTAGCCGCCGGCTCGGTAATCTCGTTGCTCGGCCCGAATGGTGCGGGCAAATCAACCCTGCTCGCCGTACTGGCCGGGCTGCTACGGCCGGACGCTGCACTCATCGAGTTGGACGGCGATACGGTGATCGACACTGTCAAAGGGACGTATGTCACTGCCCGGCACCGGCGCGTGGGGTTGGTCCTGCAGGACTACCTGCTATTTCCCCACCTGTCCGCCCTGGAGAATGCCGCGTTCGGCCTGCGGTCGCGGGGTGTTCCGCGGCGGACGTCCCGGTCGGTGGCTGCGAGATGGCTGGCGCGGCTGGGTGTGGCGGAGGTCGCGGACCGCCGGCCGCGGGAGCTGTCCGGAGGGCAGGCGCAGCGGGTGGCGTTGGCCCGCGCGCTCGCGGTGGAGCCCCGCTTGCTTCTGCTCGACGAGCCGCTGGCCGCCCTCGATGTGGGAACGCGGCCGGCGGTGCGGGCAGATCTCCGGCGACACCTCGCGGAGTACGACGGATGTGCGATCGTCGTCACGCACGATCCGCTGGAGGCGCTCGTCCTCGGTGACCGGCTCGTCGTACTCGAGCACGGCCGGGTCGTTCAGGAAGGCACGCCGGAGCAGGTCACGCGGCATCCGCTGACCGATTACGTCGCCCGGCTCGTGGGACTCAACCTGCTGCGTGGCTCGGCCGACGGGAGGGCCGCCACCGTCGGTCCAGAGGCGATTGTGACCTTGGCCCACGACGCGGCAGGTCCGGTGCATATCGCGTTCTCGCCGGCCGCGGTGACACTGAGCCCGCACCGGCCGGAGGGATCGGCGCGCAATGCGTGGGCCGGCACCGTCGCTGACATGGAGCGGCACGGCGACCTGGTCCGGGTGACCGTGGACGGACCAGTGCCGGTCCTGGCTGACATCACCCCACTGGCCGTCGCGGACCTTGACTTGGCGCCGGGTGCCGCCGTCTGGGCGTCGGTCAAGGCCACTGAGATCACCGTCTACCCGGCCTGAGTGGGTGGCGTTTCCCGCTGAGGAGTATCGGCGTGTCATCTAGATTCCCCAACCTGAGACGATGGAGCCGTGTCGATGAGCAAGAGCCGCGGCAGCATCGCCGCGTCGACAGGCGACATGCTCCGGACGGTCGGGATCCTCGCGGGCGTGCTCGCCTTACTGGCGCTGGCCTTCACGTTGACCCGACCGGACGCCCGGCTGCCGGAGACCGTCGACTACGAACCCGTCCTGGAGCAGGTGCGGGCCGAGTTCCCGTACGAACCGGCCGCGCCGTCGCCCGTCCCTGAGGGGTGGCGAGCGACGAACGTCCAGCATGAAGCCGATGAGGCAGGGCACCGGTGGCGACTCAGCTTCCTGATCGACGAGCAGGGCTTCGTCCGGCTGGAACAGTCCGATGGCGAGATCGTCTCGTACCTCGACGACCGGTTGGAAGACTTCGGTGCGGACGGGACGTCGACGGTCGAGGGCGACACGTGGGAGCGGATGCGTCAGAGCGGTGGTCCGCGCGACCGGGCGTTGGTGCGCACCGAAGACGGCGTGCTGACCATCGTCCGCGGCACCGAGTCATACGAGGTGCTGGAGCAGTTCGCGGCCAGCCTCGAACCGTAGGGGAGGAGCGCGCATCCAAGATCAAGTGGTCGCGACACGCCGGCATGATCGGCGTGTCGTGGCCAGTTGCGCACACGTGATCTTGGTTATTCCTCGGCTGGCTTGGCGGCCGCGGCGTCGAGGCGGGCCCGGGCATTGTCGAGGTACTGCTCGCAGAGCGTGGCGAGTTCCTCGCCCCGTTCCCAGAGCGCGAGCGATTCCTCGAGCGTGGTGCCGCCGGTTTCGAGTTTGTTGACGATGGCCACGAGCTCGTCGCGGGCCTGCTCGTAGCTGAGCTGCGGTTGACCGCCTCCGGTTGTGGGCTGCTCGTTCGCCATGGCCGACACCATAGTCCCGTGACGGGTTGCGGTCAGCCACCGCAGGCGGTTGCGGTCATCGGCACGGGAGCGGCGCGTCACCCGTCGATTGTCGCGCCGAGTTCGCCCTCCGCCAGGCGTAGCCGGACGTGGTCACCCGTAGCGACGTCGGACGGCCGCCTGACGACTGCGCCGTCGGCTCGCTGAACGACCGCATAACCGCGCTCCAAGGTGGCCGCGGGTGACAGGGCTCGCACCCGCGCGCGGGTGTGTTCGATGTCGACGGCGGCGTGATCGAGGCTGTGCCGCAGGTGGCGCCGAGCCCGGTCGCGCAGGGCGGCGACTTCGTCGGCGCGGGCCAGCAGGCCACGGGCCGGGTCCGCAAGCACCGGCCTGGACCGCAGGGAGCTCAACATCGACTGCTCGCGGTCAAGGCGGTACCGAATGGCCGCTGTGTTCCGGCCGCGCGCTCGGGTGACGCCCGCGAGCTCTTCGGCGACATCGGGCACGACTCGCTTCGCGGCGTCGGTGGGGGTCGACGCACGCACATCTGCGACCAGATCGACAAGGGGCGTATCGCTCTCGTGGCCGATCGCGCTCACGATCGGAGTGGTCGCGGCGGCCACCGCCCGGACCAGCGCCTCGTCTGAGAACGGCAGCAGATCTTCCACCGACCCACCGCCCCGGGCCAGAATGATCACATCGACGTCCTCAGCGCGGTCGAGTTCACGGAGCGCCTCGATCACCTGGGTGACGGCGGACGGCCCCTGCACAGCGACCTCGCAGACCCGGAACTCGACCGCGGGCCAGCGGCGCCGTGCGTTCTCCAAGACATCGTGCTCTGCCGCGGAACTGCGACCGCAGATCAATCCGACCACGCGAGGCAGGAATGGCAGCCGACGCTTGCGGTCGGCCCCGAACAGGCCTTCCGCGGCCAGCAGCCGGCGGAGGCGCTCCAACCGGGCGAGCAGCTCGCCGAGCCCGACCTGGCGGATCTCGTCCGCGGCGAGCGACAGCGTGCCTCGGGTGTAGTACCAGGACGGCTTGGCATGGACGACGATCCTCGCCCCCTCGACCAGCGGCGGATCCACTTGATCGAGCACCATCCTCGGCACCGTGACCTGAAGGGAGATTTCCGCGGCCGGATCACGAAGGGTAAGGAACGCCGTCTGGGTGTTCGGCCGGCGGGTGAGCTGGGCGACCTGGCCCTCCACCCAGATCGCGCCCAGCCGGGCGATCCACCCCCCGATCGCCTGCGAGATCACCCGCACGGGTGCGGGCCGGTCGGGGGAGGTGTGCAGCGCCACGGTGAGACACCGTATCGCGCCGGCCGGTGCGTTCCTGCCCGCCGGGATTCGTGACGGGACAAGCCGGACTCATAGGATGGAAAACATGAACACCACTTCCGGCCGGGTCCTGCTCGCCGCGCCCAGAGGCTACTGCGCCGGAGTCGATCGTGCCGTTGTTGCAGTGGAGAAGGCACTCGACCAGTACGGCGCGCCGGTCTACGTGCGTAAACAGATCGTGCACAACAAGCGCGTGGTCGAGACGCTCGAAGAACGTGGAGCGGTGTTCGTCGACGAACTCGACGAGGTTCCCGAGGGGGCGCTCGTCGTGTTCTCCGCGCACGGCGTATCGCCGGCAGTCCACGCCGAGGCTGCTCGCCGCCAGTTGCGCACGATCGACGCGACCTGTCCACTCGTGACCAAAGTGCACAACGAAGCCCGCCGGTTCGCCAAGGACGACCTGGACATCGTGCTGATCGGGCACAGCGGTCACGAGGAGGTCGAGGGCACGTCCGGCGAGGCACCCCAGCACATCCAGCTCGTGGAGGGCCCGGACGACGTCGAGAAGGTGACGGTCCGAGATGCCTCCCGGGTGGTGTGGTTGTCCCAGACCACGCTGTCGGTCGACGAGACGATGGAGACGGTCGGCCGGCTTCGTGAGCGGTTCCCGGACCTTTATGACCCCCCGAGCGACGACATCTGCTACGCGACACAGAACCGGCAAGTGGCAGTGAAACAGATCGCGCCGCAGTCGGACCTGGTGCTCGTGGTCGGCTCGGCGAACTCGTCCAACTCGGTCCGGCTCGTCGAGGTGGCCCTGGAAGCCGGGGCGGGTGCGGCACACCGGATCGACAATGCCTCGGAAATCGACGAGGCATGGTTTGACGGCGTCCAGACAGTCGGGCTGACCAGCGGGGCTTCGGTGCCCGAGGAACTCGTCCAGGGCGTCATCTCCTGGCTTGCCGACAGGGGATACCCGACAGTGGACGAGATCCACACCGCCGAGGAGACATTGACCTTCTCGCTGCCTCGCGAGCTGCGGCGACCAGCCTGATCGGGCGCGTCAGCCGTTCGTGCCGTCCTTAGGGGCGCGCTTGCCCTTTCCCCGTCGCCCGCTGATGCCGTACCGGGCATCGGTCTCGATCTCGTCGAGTGCGATGAGCGCGTCGGTGGCCGAGGCGACCAGCTCCGGCGCTTGGACCTGTCGCGCCACCACCTCTACCTGGGCGGGCGTTTCCAACTCCTCATCGGCCACCTTGAGGTCGGCGAACCGGCGCGCTGTGACCAGCACCCGGCTCTCGAGCGAACTGACCGTCGAGTTGAAGTTCTTGACGGCCGAGGTCAGGGCACTACCGAGGCGGTTGACATGGCTGCCGAGGGTGGAAAGCCGGCCGTGAAGATCGCGGCCCAACCGCAGCACGTCCTGTGCGTTGCGAGCCAGGGCCTCCTGCCGCCAGGTGTACGCGACGGTGCGGAGCAGGGCCATCAGGGTCTGTGGCGTGGCGATGACGACGTTGTTCTCGAACGCATACTCCAGGAGGGCGGGGTCTTCGTCCATCGCGGCATTGAGGAACACCTCGGCGGGCATGAACATCACCACAAACTCCGGCGTGGGGTCGAGGTGCTCCCAGTACTTCTTGGCCGCGAGCTCGTCGATGTGGTCGCGCACGTGCCGTACATGCGCCTTCAGCCGGGCGGACCGCTGCTGGTCGTCGCGGGCCTCCATCGCTTCGAGCCAGCCTGCGAAGGGCACCTTGGCGTCGACGACGATGTTCTTGCCGCCGGCCATGCGAACGACGAGGTCGGGCCGCAGCAGCCCGTCGGCGGTGCGGACGCTCGCCTGCTCGTCGAAGTCGCAGTGCTCGACCATGCCGGCCGCCTCGACCACCCGGCGCAGCTGTAGCTCGCCCCACCGTCCGCGCACCTGGGGCGCCCGGAGTGCGCTCACCAGCTGGCTGGTCTCGGCCCGAAGCTGCTCAGAGGTGTGGCTCATGTTCTTGACCTGCTCGCGCAGCTCGGCGTACGCCTCGGTCCGCGTACGCTCGACCGCCGATAGCTGTGCCTCCACCTTGCCGAGCTGGTCGGCAAGCGGCTTGACCAGCGCCTCGACGGCCTGGCGGCGCTGCTCGAGCTCGGCGACCGAACGCTGCTCGGAGTTGGCCAGTCGCTCTCGAGCCAGCTGGAGGAACTGCTCGTTGTTGCGCCGCAGGGCCTCGGCGGAAAGCCGCTCGAACTCCGCCGCCAGTTTCTGCTGGCCCGTGCGGGCGTGCTCGAGCTCCGAGCGCAGCCGGACCAATTCGCGCTCGGACTCGCGAAGGTGCTCCTCCAGCACCGAACTCTCAGCACTGGCCTGGTTGCGTTCGGAACGGACCAGCTCGAGCTCGGCGCGGGCAGCGTCGCGCTCGGCCTCGGTACCGGCCCACCGGGCGCGGACGGCGAGCGCACCGATGAGCGCGCCGACCGCGATGCCGAGCGCCATGAGTAGCAAGTCCATGCCCTCCATGACGCCTACTCTGCCGGGTACCCCCGACAAGTTCCGGGAGGCGCGACGGAGCGTGGCCGCTCGGCGCCGCCGGAACGCGCCGAATCGAGGTCCGGCGTGATCGGCCCGGCGGCGGTCCTGAGGCGGCCGTTCGACCGCGCTTCACCTACCCTTGACCCTCGTGGCCCTCACCATCGGCATCGTCGGGCTGCCCAACGTGGGCAAGTCGACTCTGTTCAACGCGCTGACCAAGAACGATGTCCTGGCCGCGAACTACCCGTTCGCGACCATCAACCCGAACATCGGGGTGGTCGGCGTTCCCGAGCCACGGCTTGCCGTCCTCGCCGAGATCTTCAAGTCGGCCCGCCAGGTTCCCGCCACGGTCAGCTTCGTCGACATCGCCGGTATCGTGAAGGGCGCCTCCGAAGGTGAGGGGCTGGGCAACAAGTTCCTTGCGAACATCCGCGAGGCCGACGCGATCTGCCAGGTCATCCGCGTCTTCGATGACCCGGACGTCGTCCATTTCGAGGGCCGTGTCTCGCCCAAGGGCGATCTGGAGACGATCAACACCGAGCTGATCCTGGCCGATCTGCAGACCATCGAGCGAGCGCTACCGCGGCTGCAGAAAGAGGCCAGGCTGGTCAAGGACAAGCAGGCCGTCGTGGCCGCTATCGAGCAGGCCCAGGAGATCTTGGAGGAGGGCCGGACGGTCTTCGGCGCACGCCTGGCCACCGAGCCGCTGCGAGAACTGCACCTGCTTACCGCGAAGCCGTTCCTCTATGTCTTCAACATGGACGAGGAGGAACTAGCGGACGAGACCCTGAAGGCGGATCTGCGTTCGCTGGTCGAACCCGCCGAGGCGATCTTCCTGGACGCCAAGATCGAAGCTGAGCTCACCGAGTTGGACGAGGAGGATTCCTTGGAACTGCTCCAGTCGATGGGGCAGGCCGAGCCAGGCCTGCACATGCTGGCCCGAGTCGGTTTCGACATCCTCGGTCTGCAGACCTTCCTGACCGCAGGGCCGAAGGAAGCCCGCGCCTGGGAGATCCGCAAGGGGTCAACGGCGCCGGAAGCCGCCGGCGTGATCCACACTGACTTCCAGCGGGGCTTCATCAAGGCCGAGATCGTCTCGTACGACGACCTGGTCGCCGCCGGATCGATGGCCGAGGCGAAGGCGCGGGGCCTGGTGCGCATGGAGGGCAAGGACTACGTCATGCAGGACGGCGACGTCGTTGAGTTCCGCTTCAACGTGTGAATCGGCGCGTTTCCGCAGCTCAGAGGGGATGTCGTGGCTCCCAGTCCGCACAGAGTCCGCAAGAATGCAGCATGATGGGCCTTGGTCAGGCTGTTTCGGGCAGGCCTCGGTGCTACCCAAGCTGGCGTCCTGAGGCGGGCCCTTTGGCGGCGGATAGACGCAGGGCGTGGCCATTCGTCCGGCGAGGCGCGGATGCCGCGCCTCTAGCATTCGGAAGGCAGAATGGTCTGGACGTCGGGAGCCAGGAGGGCTGCCACGAGTAGGGATTATGTTCGGGACGACTCTGGCCCCCTTAATCCGGCTTGTCTGCGTGAGCCGGGCACGGGAGTCCCGACTAGGGTCGGCATGTGCGAGAGCACCGCGTGCCAGTCCTGACCGATCCCGAGGTCGCGCCCGATGAGAGGCAGATACGCTCCGCGCTTGGCGCGGCGATTGAGGCATGGCAGGTTCTCGAATCCGCTCTCGCCGGCCCACCATTCGGCCTTGCCCTGTCCTGGCACTACTTCCGCGATGGTGGGTGGCTTCGCAAGGCGCTCCGGGGTCGGAAGAACGTCGCCTGGCTGGCGGTGTGGAAGGACTACGCCACTGTCACGTTCTACTTCGCTGCCAGGCACCGCGAGGATCTAGTTTCACTTCCGATTACCGACGGCCTTCGGAGACAGGCAGCCGAGGCCGAGATGACAGGGCGCATGTTGCCGTTCGTCATCGAGGTTCGGGCGCTGCCGGACGTGGACGCGGTTCTCGAGGTCATGCGCTACAAGCTCGCAGCCAAGTAGGCCAGGTGCAATGACCGGGTGCACGGCGCATCGAGCCATACCTGGAGACCGCGAAAAGGATGGTCATATGTGGCCGATCGACGCCGAGTCGCTGATCGACGTCCAGCGCGAGCTGGCGCAGGCCTCGCGGAGCGGTGGCAGCCTGCCGCGGTGAGCCGCGGGTCGGCGGCTGCTGCGTGTACTTCCCGCGTGGCCTCAGGGGGCTGGGGGGTGCAGGGGACGTGGCGCGGCTTGCGGCAGTGGTCATGCGCGGCGGCGTCGTGCTCGACCGGGAGATACGTCGCGGAGTCGCGGACGCGCCGTACAGTCCCGGGCTGCTGGCACTGAGGATGGGCCGGCCGATGGACGCGACGGTGGGGCGCTGGCGACGCCACCGGATGTGCTGTTGCTCGACGCGACCGGCCGCGACCATCCGCGGGGAGCCGGGTTGGCGCTGCATCTCGGTGCGGAACTCGGCGTGCACCGTGGGCATCACCCGTCGCCCTCTGCTCGCCCAAGGGGAGTGGGAAGACCGTCGCGGCCACATCAGCCCACTCCGGCTCGGAGACATCGTGGTCGCCTGTTGGGTCCGGACGCGTCCCGGGGTCGGCCCGCTGGTCGTCCATCCGGGATGGCGCGTGGATCACCCGCGCGGTGGTGAGTTCTCAGCTGATCCGATGTCGCGCTTGGCCTGCGTCGCGGCGGTATGACGCACCTCGAATGCGTTGGACGTGGCCGTACAGCTGCCGTGGCCGTGAACTGGTGTACTTGAGTGATGGACGCTGCCGAGCTCGAGTGGATCGCGTGGACGACGCCGATCACCACCTCGTTGGGTGCGGCGCTGGCAGCCTCCGACTTCAGCGGTCGCACCGTGGCCTGCCGCCAGCACATCCTGCCCGACACGATCTGCATCGTGACTCCGTTCATCGAGGCCGGCGCCCGGGTGCGGCTGGCGCCGTGCAACCCCGACAGCACCGACGATCGCACCGCCGCCCACCTGGCATCGATCGGCGTCGAGGTCCGGGCGCATAGCGGGATGAGCGCCGGCGAGCTCGACGAGTCGCTGGCGTGGCTCGTCAGCGAACCGGCCGATGCCCTGTGCGACATGGGCGGCGAGCTGATCGCCGCCGCTGCTGCTGCCGGCCACCGGCCGGCCGGAGCGCTTGAGGCGACGACCACCGGGCTGCACCGACTCGACGGACTGGAGATCCCGTTCCCGGTGCTCGACTGGAACGGGATCGCGCTCAAGGACCTGATCCACAACCGTCACCACGTCGGCGTCGAGACGTGGCCCGCCTTCACGGCGATCACGGGGTTGGCGTTGTACGGGCGCGAGGTCGTCGTGGTCGGGTTCGGGCCGGTGGGCCAGGGCGTCGCTGCTCGCGCCCGCGATCTCGGCGCCGTCGTGACCGTCGTCGATCTCGATCCGGTGCGGCTCGTCCAGGCACAGCACGACGGGTGCCGTGTGGCCGAAATGGCCGCCGCCCTCCGCACAGCGAGCGTGATCGTCACTGCCACGGGGTTCGACGGGGTACTGGGCGAGCGGCAGCTGTCGCAGGTCGCCGACGGCACGATCCTCGTCAACGTCGGCCACAGCGACCGCGAAATCGACGTCGACTGGCTCGACCGTCATCCGAGCACCCCGATTCGACGACATCTCGAGCGCTATGAGCTCGACGGTCGGCGGGTGTACCTGCTCAATCGGGGCAGCCTGGTCAACCTCGCCGCCGGGCTCGGGATCGGTGCTCCCCAACTGTTCGATCCGTTCGCGGCGATCATGCTGCTCGGGCTCGATGCCATCTTGAGCGGGCAGACCGCAGATCTGCCGAACGGCGTGCAGCGCTACCCGCATCCGCTGGAGGCGCGTGTGGCACGAGCGCTGGCCACCGGCTCCGCCTGATCGACGTTCCGGCCTCGCCGGTTGGCGGCGCGGAGCCTGTTGCCGGAGCCGGCCCGGCTGACGGCACACGTGTTACTCGACCCGCTGGTCAGGCGCGACCCGCCCACGAGACGCGCTTCGCGGCGGTCGAATGCGGCGAAAAGACGTACGTGCGGGCATGAGAGCTGGCCGCGCTGGGCGTTGCGCGCCAGGCAGCAGCACCGGCTCCGCCGTCACCGACTGGAGACCGAACGCGTCCGTATAGAACTCACGAGGAGCGTCGATGTAGTTGCTGTTGGCGTATGGGTGGATCCGCATCACACTCAACTTCGGGGAGGTGGCACGCTCGCATGAAGACCAGGCACACCACCAGATCCGGGCTGTCACCTACGGAATCTGCGGTCGGACCTTGGGGGGCCGTCCCTCCGACATGGGAAAGGTGGGGAGATGACGTCTCGGCGGGCGCAGGTTGCCCGACTTCGGCAGGTGGCGCTGGCCGCGCTTGATCAGTACGTCCTCCCGGAGGGCCGGCTCAGGTTCCTGACGCACGGGGAGAACACCACGTTTCGGCACGACGGCCCCGCCGGGCGGCACCTCGTGCGTGTACACAGGCCACAGCGCCACGGTCGGGACGTCGACTCAGCGGCAGCGATTCGCTCCGAGCTTGCTTGGCTTAGGGCGATCAGGGCCGAGACCGAGCTATCGGTCCCAGAGGTAATCGCGGCGAGGGACGGTGCTACCACCGTCGAGGCATCCGCGGCTGGGGAGACCCGAGTCTGTTCGGTGCTGCGCTGGATGGACGGTCGCATCTTGGAGCGGTCCGCGCGCCCGACTCATCTGCGCCGGCTCGGTGAAGCGATGGGTCGCTTGCACAGCCAGGCCGATGCTTGGACTCCGCCGCCCGACTTCGTGCGTATCCGATGGGACCACGAGACATTCTTCGGGGACGTGATGGTGTACGGCGACACGCCGGCGGTGGGGTGCTGGGCGCTCCTGCCGACAGAGGTACGCGCTCGTTTCGAGGCGGTGGCGACCCGGATGACCGACGTCATGGGGCGCGTCGACGACGGTGGGCTCATCCACGCCGACCTGCACCTCGGTAACGCGCTGTTCGATCGGGGCGGCGTCAAGCTGATCGACTTCGACGACTGTGGCTGCGGGCCTCGCCTGTACGACCTCGCCGTCGCTCTGTGGGAGCTGCGGGACGGCCGGGCTACCCGGCGTTCCGGGATGCACTGCTGGACGGGTATCGGTCGCACCGCGACCTCGATGTCACCCACCTTGACGACTTCATTGCCGTACGGCAGGTCGCCTTCGACCTCTGGTTCACCGGCATGGCCCAGGTCAACACGGCGTTCGCGTTCCGACTTGACGATGTCCACCGCTGGTCGCTGGCGATGCTCGACCAAGTGGAGGGAGCGCCGGAATAGGCAACGGTGCTCCGGTCAGCCGGCTGACGACAAGCTAGTCCGGGGGCGGTCAGGTAGCGGATCCGAACCCCTTCCCTTGGCTACCGACAGATTCGCGGCGCCATCCTGGGCGGAGTTGACGCATCATTGGCGGGGTTCGCGGTCGCACGGCTGTCGGCGTCACCTACACCCCGGCCACGTAGGCGGTGAGGAAGTGCACGCCGTGGCGGTCGAGGTTGCTGCGGGCGCGGTCGTAGTGCTCGGTGGTGCGGGGGTGGGCGTGCCGGGCGAGGATTTGGGCGTCGCGGAGCGGTACGCCGGCGTCGAGAGCGTTGGTGATGGCGGCGTGGCGAAGCGAATGCGGGCTGATGTGCCGTGGGATGCCGGCGGCCTTTGCGACCCGGGCGACCATCCGGTAGGCGTCGCGGCGGTCGATCGGTTTGCCCGAGTTCGGCCGTAGCACGAGCGGTCCTTGGAGTTGCGCCCGAAGACTGGCAGCCCGAACCGTCGGCCCTGGCGGAGATGAACCTTGGCTCGGGCGAGATCATCTGGTCGACGCTCTTCCCGTCCGAGGTCGCCAACGAAATCCTCGACCTGGACGGCGATGACTGAGGGCAGCGGTCCGCAAATAGTCCGCAAGAAGTCCGGCCGAGACCGATGATCGCCGACGACGTCCAACGGTCCCGAGAGCGCGTTTCTGCAGGTCAGACCGTGTTTTCCGGCATCAACCAGCGGTGACCAACACCCACCGAAACCCCGCGTGATCGTTCCGCATCAACGCGTAGGGAGGCCGGCGGCTTCTGCGGCTTCAGTGAGCCAGGCCGCCATCTCGACGTCCAGGTCGGCTACGGAGCGGACCTCGAGGTGATGCATCCAATTCGCCGGTGCGGAGCGGGTTATCTCCTTGAACCGGCCGGACGGCAACTCCCTGCCCAGTGCCAACGACAGCACGACGTCCACATTGGGGCGGCGAAGGTATCGGCCGGGCAGCCAGAGGTAGGCGAACCCGCGGCGGCGTCGGAATGCGACTTGGCTCTTCGACGTGTTCACGGTGAAGTCGAACCCGCCGTCGGCCAGGACGCTCTGCACCCAGCGGTAGACGGCGAGCCCTGAATCGGTCCCCGCGAGGAACTGCTCGGGCGTGACGTCGCTGGACATGATCGTTTTGTCCCAACTGACGAGTGAACCGGCGCCACGCCGCCAGGTCGCTTGAATCGGGGCCGGATCTGAACGATGATCGGCTCCGGAGATCATGATACGTCAGCCGGTCAACTCATCCGCCGTGCGTTCGGTCGGTTACGACCGACGGAGCCGGACTCTCGAGGTGGAGTTCACCTCCGGCGAGGTGTACCGCTACCTCGGCGTGGAGCGAATCGTGTTCGGCGCGCTGCTGCGGTCCGACAGCCTGGGGCGGTTCGTCAACGAGCGAATCAAGCCGAGATACCCGAGCGTTCACGTCGGCCAAGCCTGACGGAGCCGGCCGATACCGTGAACGTTGTGGCGACAGACAAACAGATCTTGCAGAAGTACCTGCAGGACGAGCGCGACTCCCTGCTGTGGAAACTCGACGGCCTGGGCGAGCGCGACCTCCGCTGGCCGATGACGCCGACCGGCACCAACCTGCTCGGGCTCGTCAAACACGTCGCGAGCATGGAGTTCGAGTACTTCGGGGTCGTCTTCGACCGGCCGGCCGGCGAGCCGCTGCCCTGGCTCGCGCCCGATGCCGATATCAACGCCGACATGTGG
>DATHUM010000302.1:0-7620 GCA_035462225.1 Jiangellaceae bacterium
CGATGTGCCCCGTTGGCTGCACGTGCCGTCGCCTCAGCCCGGACGAGGATCCGAGGTAGGTGGTTGTGACGTCGTGCTCGACGTACCCGTACAGCACGCGGTCTGCGGACCGGGCGCGGCCGAACGCGTCGCCGAGGCCCGGTGCGATGTCGCCGAACACGGCCATGGAGGTTTCATCCGGCTCGTCTGTCCAGTCTGCGGCGGCACTGCCGGTGACGAGCGGTTGCGCGTCGTCGGCCGGCCCGTTGTCGCGGGCGGCCTGCTCGGCGGCGCGGACCAGCGGTTCGAGAGTGTCGAGAGTCACCGCGCTGCGGGCCACGACTCCGGACGATGTTCCGGTGCCGCCGTCGATGGTGGCGATCACGGTGACCGAGCGGGAGCGCATGATGCCGTTGGTGGTGAGGGTGTTGTTGGCCCAGCGCAAGTTCGCGCTGTGGCTTTCGTCGACGAGGACGACGCAGCCGTCCGCCTTGGTGAGCTCGAGGCAGCGGTCGACGATCTGTTGCGGAGTCATGGTCACTGAGCTGCCTCCTGGGCGGTGTTGAGGATCCGTACGCCGCGAAACAACGCCGACGGGCAGCCGTGCGACACCGGTGCAATCTGACCGGGCTGGGCCTTGCCGCAATTGAACGCGCCCCCGAGCACGTACGTCTGCGGCCCGCCGACGGCACCGAGCGAGCCCCAGAAGTCGGTCGTCGTCGACTGGTAGGCCACGTCACTGAGCTGTCCGGCGAGCCTGCCCTCGACGATGCGGTAGAACCGCTGGCCGGTGAACTGGAAGTTGTACCGCTGCTGGTCGATCGACCAGGACTTGTCGCCGACCACGTAGATGCCGCGCTCCACCCGGCTGATCAGCTCGGCCGTGGTTGGGCCCCCGGCCGCCGGCTGGAGCGACACGTTGGCCATCCGCTGGACGGGAACGTGGCCTGCGGAGTCCGCGAACGCGCAGCCGTTCGACCGGCTGACGCCGAGCACGCCACCCATCATCGCGGCCATCCTCCGGTCGAGCTGGTAGCCGACGAGGACTCCGTCGCGGACGATGTCCCACTGCTGCGCCAGCACGCCTTCGTCGTCGTAGCCGATCGTGGACAACCCGTGGGGGGTGGTGCGGTCGCCGGTGATCTGCATAACCGGGGACCCGTACTGCAAGGTGCCGAGCTTGTCGATCCTCGCGAACGAGGTTCCGGCGTAATTGGCCTCGTACCCCAACGCCCGGTCCAGCTCGGTGGCATGGCCGATCGACTCGTGAATGGTGAGCCACAGGTTGGTCGGATCGATGACCAGGTCGTAGACACCGGCTTCGACACTCGGCCCGGCCAGCTTCTCGGTGAGCAGTTCGGGGAGCCGGTCCAGCTCGGATGCCCAGTCGACGACGCCGTCGGCGCCGGTGGCGTACTCCCACCCGCGTCCGGCGGGCGCGGCGAGGGTGCGCATCGTCTCGAACCGGCCCGAATCGCCATCGACGGCCAGCGCCTCGACCTCGGGGTGGATTCGTAAGCGTTGCTGAGTTGTCATCGTCCCCGTGGTGTCGGCATAGAACTTGCCTTCGATCACCTGGCGGAGCTGGGCCGTCACGTGGTCGACGCCATCGCGATCCAGTACCCGGCGGGAGTAGTCGATCATCAGCGCCAGCTTCTCGGCATCCGGCACGTCGAACGGGTTGATCTCGTACGCGGATACCCAGGTGACGTCGTCATGCACCGGCTCGGGCGCCAGTTCGACCCGCTCGGAGCTCATCGCGCTGGCGACCTTGGCCACTTCGATGGCCTGCTCAGCGGTACGGGCGGCCTCGTCGGTGGTCAAGTCGACCGCGGCGGCGAATCCCCATGTCCCGTCCCGGACGACGCGAACCGAGAATCCGACGTCCTCACCGTCATGACTGCCGTCAAGGCGGCCGTCCCGAAGCGTGAGGTCCTGGCTGCGGATTCGCTCCAGGCGGAAGTCGGCATGTTCGGCGCCTAGCTCTCGCGCCCGTTGAAGAGCCACCTCGGCGAGCGCACGCATCGGAAGGGCGAGGAAGTCAGGATCGATCTGCTTGACCACAGCCGCCGAGCCTAGCTGTCTGTCACGATGGCAGAGTGACCCAGGTCCTCGCCGCGGCCACAGCACTACCGCCTTATCGGTACGAGCAGGCGGAGATCACGCGAGCGGTCGTCCAGATGCTCGGTCTGCGCGGCCGGCGCCGCGAGTTGCTGGAGCGGTTCCACGTGGCCAGCGGTGTCGAGACTCGACACCTGGTGTTGCCGCTGCACGACTACGGCAGGCTCGACGGATTCGGGGCCGCCAACGATGCCTACCTGCGGTTCGCCGTCGAGTGTGGTGCCGAGGCCACGCGGGACGCGTTGAGCGCGGCGGGGTTGGAACCGGCGGACGTGGACGTACTGATGACGGTGTCGGTTACCGGTATTGGTGCTCCTTCGGTCGACGCGCGGCTGGTAGCGGCGTTGGGACTGCGTCCGGACGTGCGGCGGGTGCCGGTGTTCGGGCTCGGTTGCGTCGCCGGGGCGGCGGGGGTGGCTCGTCTGCACGACATGCTGGCCGGCGATCCCGACGGCGTGGCGGTGTTGCTGGCGGCGGAGGCCTGCTCGCTAACCGTTCAGCGCGATGACGACTCGGTGGCGAATCTGGTGGCCAGCGCGCTTTTCGGCGACGGCGTGTCGGCGGTCGTCCTGGCGGGCGACGCGCGCGCTCGAGAGCTCGGCGCGCAGGGACCCCGTGTGGTGGCCACGCGCAGCCGGCTCTACCCGGACACCGAACGGGTCATGGGCTGGGACGTCGGCGGCAGCGGCTTTCGCATCGTGCTCGCCGCAAGTGTGGCCGACGTCGTCGAGGAACACCTCGGCGAAGACGTCATCAGATTCCTGGAGGACCACGAATTGAAGATCACCGACATGGGGTCGTGGGTCGCACATCCGGGTGGCCCGAAGGTGATGGACGCGATGGGCAACGCGCTCGGGTTGGCCGACGGCGAGCTCAGCGCGGCGCGGTGGTCGCTGGCCAAGGTCGGTAACTTGTCATCGGCGTCGGTCCTTCATGTCCTGGGCTGGACGCTGGCCCACCCGCCGCCGCGCGGCACGGCCGGCCTGATGCTGGCGATGGGGCCGGGCTTTTGTTCCGAACTCGTCCTGTTGAGGTGGCCCGAGTGATCGCATACGTCGCGCTGGTGGGCGCGGTCGCGGCCGAGCGCATCGCCGAGCTGGTTGTTTCTAAGCGCCACGCGGACTGGGCCTTCGCCCGCGGCGGTGTCGAGTACGGCCGCTCGCACTACCCGGCGATGGCGATCGTGCACGCCGCGTTGCTGGTGTCCTGTGTTGCAGAGGTGGTCGTAGCCGACCGACCCTTCGTGCCATGGCTCGGCTGGCCGATGGTGGCGGTTGTGCTGGCGACCCAGGCGCTGCGGTGGTGGTGTGTGGCGACCCTGGGCGAGCAATGGAACACCCGCGTCATCGTGGTGCCGGACCGGCCGCTGGTGACGGGCGGGCCGTACCGCTGGCTGCGGCACCCCAACTACCTGGCCGTGACTGTAGAGGTGGCCGCCCTGCCGCTGGTACACACCGCGTGGGTGACCGCGGTGGTGTTCAGCGTCGCGAACGCCGTCCTTTTGCTGGGCTGGCGAATCCCTGTGGAGGAGCGCGCCCTCGCCACCGTCGGGTCACCTGATCGCCGATAGGTCACCTGATCGCAAGCGGGTCGGCGATCAGGTGAGGTGTCGGGCTGGTGACCTGGGCGGCGGTTCGGAGTTGGTCACCTGATCGCCAAGAGGGGAACCTACGATGACGGCAATGGTCGACGCGGACGTGATCGTGGCCGGCGGCGGGCCGGTCGGACTGGCCACTGCCATCGAGGCGCGGCTGGCCGGCCTCTCGGTGATCGTCTGCGAGCCACGGCCCGGACCGATCGACAAGGCCTGCGGCGAGGGCCTCATGCCGGGCACACTCACCGCGCTCGGTCGACTGGGGGCACACGTCGACGGATTTGCGTTCACCGGTATCCGGTATGTCGCGGACGGATCGATCGCCGATCATCGCTTCCGCGCCGGACCAGGGCTGGGCGTGCGACGGACATCCCTGCACCGGGCCCTGGCCGCCAGAGCGCGCGAGCTGGGAGTCGACTTCGCGCCGGCGAGGGTCGCCGAAATATCCCAGGATGCCGATGCCGTCGCGGCTGCCGGCCTGCGCGCCCGGTGGCTGCTCGCCTGCGACGGCCTGCATTCGCGGATCCGGCAGGAGTTGGGGTTGGACCGGACGGTCCGGAATTCCCGCCGGTTCGGACTTCGGCGGCACTTCAGGGTGGCGCCGTGGAGCGAGTTCGTGGAGGTTCACTGGACGCCGTCGGCGGAGGTCTACATCACTCCGGTGGGTCACGATCTGGTCGGCGTTGCCGTGCTGGGAGACCGGGGCGTCGACTACGACGCCGTCGTGCGGCTCACCGCCGCCGGGCACCGGCTAGCCGACGCCGATCGGGCCTCGACGCTGCGTGGTGCCGGCCCGCTGCGCCAGGCGGCGACCAAGCGGGTCGCCGGGCGGGTGCTACTGGTCGGCGATTCGGCAGGGTACGTCGACGCGCTCACCGGGGAGGGCATCCGGCTCGGCCTGGCCCAGGCCCGCGCCGCTGTCGCGGCGGTGGCCGGGGAAAATCCGGCACGGTACGAAGCGGAGTGGCGGCGGATCACCCGCGACTACCGGCTACTGACGAGCGCGCTGGTCGGTGCGGGACGCCGGCCCGCGCTCCGGAGCAGGATCGTGCCGTTGGCGTGCCGACTCCCTCGCGTGTACGGGGCGATCGTCGACCGGCTGGCCGGCTGACTTGAGGAGGGATCGTCCATATTTCGTGACAATCACACAGGGTGGGACGGTGTGGATTGCCGCGAGATCGACAAAGCCGCGTCATCGCGACCCGGGCCGAACCAGGCCGCTTTCGTACGCGTAGACGGCGGCCTGTACCCGGTCGCGGACGCCGAGTTTGGTCAGGACGTTGCCGACATGGGTCTTGACGGTTGTCTCGGACACCACGAGTTCGGCGGCGATCTCGGCGTTCGACAGGCCACGGGCCACCAGCGTGAGAACCTCCCGTTCGCGCTCGGTGAGCAACTCGAGCACTCCGGACCCATGACGCTGGTCGGCGGAAGGGACGTGTCGGGCGAACATGTCGAGCAGCCGCCGGGTCACACTCGGGGCAACGACGGCATCGCCCCGGGCGACCGTACGGATGGCGACAACCAGGTCGTCGGCGGGAGCGTCCTTGAGCAGAAAGCCGCTGGCACCGGCTCGCAGCGCCTCGACGATGTACTCGTCGAGATCGAAGGTTGTGAGCACTAGCACGCGGGGAGTGCTGTCGCGGGCCTCGCCGGTGATCGCCCGAGTGGCCTGGACCCCGTCGAGCCGGGGCATCCGGATGTCCATCACGACGACGTCGGGCTGCAGCGCCCGGGAGTCGGCCACGGCCGCCTCCCCGTCGCTGCATTCACCTACCACGGTGATGTCCGGTTCTCCGTCAAGGATCATCCGGAACCCGGTACGGAGCAACGGCTGGTCGTCGACGAGCAACACCCGGATCGGACTTCCCATCGCAGCACCCTACGCGCCGTCGGACAGCGGGAGCCTCGCACGTACCTCAAAACCACCGCCCGGCCGGTTGTGCGCCGAGAGTTCACCGCCGTACAGCGCGACGCGCTCGCGCATGCCGAGCAGGCCATGACCCGGTGGCTCGGCCGGCTGGGCGGTCTGCGTCCCTTGGCCGCTGTCGATCACCCGGACCTCGAGCTCGGCTGGGGTGTAACGCACGACGACGGCGGCGTTGTCCGTGCCGGCGTGCTTCAGGGTGTTGGTCAGGGCTTCCTGGACGATCCGGAATGCCGTCAGATCGATTCCCAGCGGCAGTGCCCGCTGCCGCCCTTCGATCGTGACGGCCACCTTGAGCCCGGCGCTGTCGAGCTGCTCGGCCAAGTCCGACAGCTCGGCCAGGCCCGGCTGGGGCGACCTGGCCGGGGCGTCGGCGCCACTTGTCGGCCCGCGCAGCACGCCCACGATTCGCCGCATCTCCGCCAAGGCGGAGCGCCCGGCGGTCTCGATCGCGGCGAGCGCGTCTCTGCTGCGTTCGGGGTCACGGTCCAGCATTCGCCGCGCACCGGCGGCCTGGACGGTCATGACCGAGACGTGATGGGCCACGACATCGTGGAGCTCGCGGGCTATCTGGCCGCGGTGTTCGGCGAGGGCAGCGCGCACTTCGGCTTCTCGGGTGCGCTCGAGCTGGTCGGCGCGTTCTTCCTGTTCTCGGGCATACATTCGCGGGGCGCGCACGGACCGGCCGATCGCCCACGCGCCGAAGAACCCAAGTGTGACGAACGCTCCGCCGACCACTCCGACACCTTCGGCCTGCGGGTACCGGTCGGCGGCCACGACAAGGTAGAGCACAGTGGTTCCGTATACGGCTACGAGTCCTGCAAGGCCGCGAACGAAGCTCGTGTACGCGCCCAAGCTGTAGATCGCGATAAGCGCCACGATGGCGGCGGTCGGCACGGAATAGTCGCGGAAGAGGAACGGCAGGTTGAGTACGGCCAGCACGAGCGCAACCGGCAGCGGGGCTGCCCTGCGGTACATCAGCGGCGCCGTCCAGGCCACGACGAGCAGCACGCCCAGCCAGTCGGGCTCGGAGTAGTCGATGCCGTCGTCTGGCCGGTAGGTGAACAGCAGGACGAGCCCTAGGACGAGCAGGACGCCGGTGAGCGTGATGTCGAAAACCCACGGGCGGCCTGGCAGGTGGGACCGCCGGTTCTGCACGGACCTAGGCTATGCGGCAGTACGTGGCCGCGACGTCCTAGGCGTCGACAGGCGACATCCGGGGTGACGGCGCCTCGTCGGTGCCGTTGCCCGGGCCGGGGTTCTCAGGCAGTGGTGGCGGCGTGCCGCCATAGGCCGGGCACAGCGCCTTGTGGTTGCACCAATCGCACATTCGGGTAGGTTTCGGCCGCCAATCGCCGGACTCGACGGCCCGTTCGATCGCCCGCCACAAAGCCGCGAGCTTGCGCTCGGTGGCCCGCAGGTCGGCTTCGTCCGGCTCGTACCGCAAGATCTCGCCGCTGCCGAGGTAGATCAGTTGGAGCAGTTTGGGCACCTGGCCGTGCAGCCGCCACAGCACCAGCGCGTAGAACCGCATCTGGAACATCGCCCGCTGCTCGAAGCCTTCGCGGGGTGCGTTGCCGGTCTTGTAGTCGACGACGCGGAGTGCACCTGTGCCGGGCGCACGATCGAGGCGATCGACGTACCCACGCAGGCACAACCCGGAGTCCAGGGTCGTTTCGACGTACAGCTCACGTTCGGCCGGCTCGAGACGAGTCGGGTCTTCGAGGGAGAAGTACCGCCGGACGAGCTCCTCGGCGCTGGCCAGCCAACCTCGCAGCGCCGTGCCGTCGGTGTCGTCGTCGAACAACGTGGCGACTTCGGGCTCGACCTCGAGCAATTCCTCCCACTGCGGGTAGAGCAGAGCCACCGCCTGCTCAGGCGTGCGCTCGGCCGGTGGGAGGTCGAACAGGCGCTCGAGCACCGCGTGCACAACAGTGCCGCGGGTGGCCTCGGGGCTCGGCCGCTCCGGGAGACGGTCGATCGTCCGGAACCGATACAG
>DATHUM010000303.1:0-2645 GCA_035462225.1 Jiangellaceae bacterium
CTCGGTGCACCGTCGGCTGATCACTGTGATCACCTCACGCCGACCACGACCGGCTGGTCGGGTTCAGCAGATTCGGCCCGAACGGAGAGGTCGAAGAAGAGGTATGCCAGCACTAACGCCACATACGGAATGGTCGCCACATAGACCGCCGCGGCGACGAGGTTGATGACACCGAAGGACGCGCTGGAGATGAGCAGCAGCGCGATTCCAGCGATCGGGCCGGTCGCAACGCCGATGCCGACGACCAGCCCGGCCACCAGGGCGACCCGCCACCACCTGCCCTGCACGAGTTCCCGGCTGCGCCGCAACGCACTCGCAGGTCCGCGTTCTTCCACCATCACGGCCTGAACGGCGAACCCGTACCGCACCGCGAACAGCACCGCCAGCGGCACCGTCACCACGGGTATCACCAGCAGTCCCACCACCGCTATCAAGAACGCCGCCACCGCGGCAACCGAGCGAGCGTGGCGGCCCACTTCGCGGTAGGCCGCACCCAGCGATGCGGGACGTCCCGCGGCGATGTCGGCCAGGACCCGTGACACGGCCGCGAGCACGGTGAAGTAGGCGAGCAGGGAGAGGGTCCCGCCGAGCAACAGGGCGAGGAAGGCGGCCCAGGCATGCTGGTCGCCGTCGAGGTCGGCCAGCGAGTTCAACCCGGTTGCCTCGATCAGCAGCCACTGCAGTCCGACCGCGACCAGCATGACGGGCACGTACACCAGCCCGATGCCTGCGAACAACCGCCAGTGCCGCCGGTACATCCGGCGTGCCGCAACCAACAGCCGGCCCGCGGCGCGGCGTTGCACGACCGGGTGCGGATCGCCGGGCGACCAGCTCGTTCTCACCGCAGCGACGACGATAAGGACGGCCAGCACCGCCAGCGCGATAAGGATCGGCACCGGATCGCGGACCAGCGTCCGTAGCCAGTCCGAGCCGGTCTCCACCACGTCACAGAAGATCTCGGACACATTCGGCCCGAGGGCAGGGCCGAGGGGCACCGTCACGCTCTCGTCGCGCCAGCTCCGCTCTGACCAGACGATGGGGGCGTGCCACTGTTGCTTCATGTTCGGCCCGGTCGGGCCGTTGTAGAACGCTTCCTGCCGCTCCCCCCAGTGGCCCTCGAAACCCAGCCAGGGGTATGCGGCCAGGTAATCGGCCGGCTCGGTCGGAATCACAGCCACGTCGGGCCGGAGCTCCTGGTGCTCGCCCGTCGTGTCGTCGCAGCCCACGCCGGTGTCCGAACTTCGGCCAAGGTAGAGGGCCGAGGAGAAGAAGTTGGCATGCGAACCCTCTGCCGGATACACGACCGGGTGAGTGCCGTCGACGATCTCGAGCTTGTCCGATCCCCACTCCGCCAGCTCGGCACCGGAGTGCTGGCTGTAGCCGACGAGCGCCGGCGATGTGCCGACCGCGGCATTGACATTCGCCGCGTCGAAGACGAGCTGGATCATCTCCCAGTCGCCTTCGTGCTTGTTGTTGAAGTCGTTGTAGACGTAGAAGAACCAGTATTGCAGCGCGATCGCTTCCGGCCTGGAACTGTCGCTGACGACTCTGGCGTAGACGGTGGGCGGCTCTCCGCGGCTGATCTGCCGTGACCACCTCTCGTAATCGCAGCCAGGCGAGAGTGCCTCCCCTGGGAAGTCCAGGTGATAGCCGGTAAGGCCGGCACCGAGGTCGGACGCACTGGGGCCGACGCCGATCAGGTCATCTGATACCCATGGCCCGCGGAGGGCGACTCCGGCGTTGTCCAGCACGGTATCGGCTCGAACCGGCAGATAAGGCTCTCCGTCGCCACACGGCTCGGCTTGCGCTCGAAGTCTTACAACCGGGGCGTATCGCTCGGCGAGCTCCTCAGCAGCATCGCCCTGGGCACTCGCAGTCGGGGCCGGCGTGATGACCACGCACACCAGACCCGTGCAGCCGACCACGGCCGTGGATAACAGCTTTCTGCGTGCTCTGACGAGAGCACGGCGTCCGACGCCCTTCCCCAACACGTCAGGCCCCCTTAGTGGTGGTAACTAGACCGCCTGTGTCGCGACCACGAATCCGAGCCGATCGCAAAGATCATCGCGTACGCTTTCGCACGTCCGAAGCGCACGCTCCGATCATGACAGCCCATCCCTCTCGGTGAGGCACAGGACAGGAGATCCCAAATGCAGCAGCACACAGGGCCAAGCTTCGACTCCGGCGAGGCAGTTTCCGCCGGATGGCAACGGTTCTGGCCGAACATCCTGCCGATGGCGGTCTTCGCCCTTGTCGTCTGGGTCGTCACGGGCCTGTTCCAACTCTTCCAGCGCGACGCCAACGCCGGCGCACGCTTCGTGCTCAGCTTGATATCGTTCGTGCTCAGCCAGCTGATCGCGATCGGCTGGATCAAAATCGCCTTGGATATCACCGACGGCCGGCCGATCAGTGCCCAAGCGGTCATCGACAGGTTCCGGCTTGTCGTGCCCTATCTGATCGCCGCGCTGCTCTACGCCCTGATGGTCGGGATCGGCCTGGTTTTGCTGATCGTGCCGGGCGTCATCGTGGCCATCGTCTTCGCGTTCTATGGATTCCACATCGTCGACACCGGCAGCACCGACCCGATTGGCGCGCTACGCCGCAGCGCGGAGATCACCCGGGGGCACCGCTGGCAGCTGTTCCTG
>DATHUM010000304.1:0-9236 GCA_035462225.1 Jiangellaceae bacterium
GGGTACGCACCACGCTGGCCCGCTCCCCCACGACGGTGTCGGTCAAGGTGGTGTCCGGGCCTACCCGTGCACCACCGGCGATACGGGTCCCGCCGTGGAGCTGGACGCCCGGGTGCAGCACGACGTCGCGCCCCAGCTCGACCGTGACGTCGACCCATACCGTGGCGGGATCGACCACGGTTACCCCTTCTCGCATCCAGCCCTCGAGAAGGCGCCGGTTCAGCTCCTTACGCATTGCCGCCAGCTGGACCCGGTCGTTGACGCCCTCGGTCTGCCAGGCGTCATCGGTTCGCAGGGCGCCCACCTGCCGGCCGGCTTCGCGCGCGATGCCGAGGACGTCGGTGAGATACAGCTCCCCCTGAGCGTTGTGGGTCGTAAGCTGCGACAGTCCGGTCCGCAGCATGTCGGCGTCGAACACGTAGATGCCCGAGTTGATCTCGTTGATCGCGCGGACCTCGTACGAGGCGTCCTTGTATTCGACGATGCCTAGCACGGTTCCGTCGCCGCCGCGGACGATCCGGCCGTAGTGCTGCGGATCGTCAAGGGTGGCGGTGAGGACGGTGACGGCATTGCCGCCCGCTGTGTGCGTGTCGATGAGCTCGCGGAGCGTGTCCGTCGTGAGCAGCGGGACGTCCCCGTACGTGACCACGACCACGCCATCCATTTCGGGCAGGGTGTCAAGCGCGCACGCGACCGCGTGGCCGGTGCCGAGTTGCTTGTCCTGCACAGCGGTCGTGGCGGAGGGAGCGACTTCCGCGAGATGTGCGACGACTTGGTCACGGCCATGGCCGACGACGACGGTCAGGTGGTCGGGCTCGAGCGCGGCCGCCGCCGCGACGGCGTGGCCGATAAGGCTGCGGCCGCCGAGCTCATGGAGGACCTTGGGGATATCGGACTTCATCCGGGTGCCCTCGCCGGCTGCGAGAACGACCACGGCGGCCGGGCGTGTGCTCACTAGCACTGGCTCCTGGACATCGGTGGCAAGGCAGGCACGACGATACTCGGTAGCTAGAGCGAGCCCCAACGTCAGGTCACCGTTCCGCCGCCAGGACTCGAACCTGGACCTACAGGCACCAAAAGCCTGTGTGCTGCCAATTACACTACGGCGGATCGAATCATCCAATCGGCCAATTGAGGCGTCGGATGACACTGGTATCAGGGTACCGTCAGCCGATTTCCGATCAGCCGTGACTCCATGGCGGTGCTCGATATAGCCGCCCACCATCTTCCATACGCCAGTACTCCGGCGCCACCGGCATCGACCCGTTGGCACGGCGCCGACCTACACTCGGCCGGGTGAGTGAGGAGCGCGCCCTCAAGGCGCTCGCCGAGTCCGGGATCGACTACGAGATCGTCCGTCACGGTCGCGTGCGCAGCCTGGCTGAAGCCGCCGCGGCCAGGGGCGTGGAGCCGGCTGCGGTGATCAAGACGATCGTGGTTCGCCGCGGTGACGACGACTTCGTGTTCGTGCTCGTCCCCGGCGACCGCACGATCGCATGGCCCAAGCTTCGGGCCCTTCTGGGCGTCAACCGGCTGTCCATGCCGGCCGCCGACGTCGCCAAAGATGTAACCGGATACGAGCGCGGGACGATCACCCCCTTCGGCTCCGTGCGGGCCTGGCCGGTGATCGCTGATGAACGAGTAGCAGGCCGGGAAGTTTCGATCGGCGCTGGCGCCCACGGCGTCTCTGCGCGCGCCAACGGAGACCAGTTGATTCGTGCCCTTCACGCGCAGATAGCGGACCTCACCGACCCCGAAGGCTGAAAGCCCCAATCGGGCGGCCAACCGGGCCGCCGCCGTCTGGGTTGCTGTCGACTGGGTTGCTGTCGTCGGCTTCGGACGTCGCCTGCACACCTTTCGGCCGCTCGGGCTCCGCGGACGGCTCGCCGTACCGCGTTGACTCCCATCCGCTGGCGTAGGCGGATCTACAGCGGTCGACATCGTCCACGCTCCTAGCTTCTGCGATCGGACGATCAGCGGCTCTGCCAGAGTCCCGCCAGTCTTGGTCGGCACCGGCCGTGCTCGCTGTTCCGGTGCAGAATCAGGGTCATGCCGCAGGCAATGACCGATCCGCATAGGCCCACAACCGTTGCTCACCTCGATGACGGTCCGGTCGAGTACCGGCACGACCGGCGCGGCGATGCGACCGTCGTTGTCTTCCACGGCGGGCATATGCACGCCGGCCTCGCCCTTGGTGAGGACGTCTTCACCGACCTGGGCTACACGGTGCTGGTGCCGTCCCGCCCCGGCTACGGGAAGACACCGGTCACTACGGGCGGATCACCAGACCGCTTCGTCCACGTCGTCCGGCAGTTGAGTGAGCGCCTCGGAATCGAGCGAATTGCGGCGGTCGTCGGCATCTCCGCGGGGGGACCGACCGCAATAGCCATGGCCTCCCGCTACCCGCAGGTCGTCCAGCGACTCATCCTGCAATGTGCGGTGGGGGCTCTTCCATGGCCTGACCGCCGCACCCGGCTGGGTGCGCGCGTGCTGTTCAACGGCGTCACCGAAAAGGTCACTTGGACCCTCGTACGCGGCCTAATGCGACGCGCCCCGCACGCCGGCCTGCGGTTACTGCTTCGCGATCTGTCCACCAAGCCGACCGGCCAGGTCACTGCGGCCCTCGAGGACAAGGATCGGGCGACACTGCTCGCGCTGTTCACCCGTATGCGCTCCGGGCAGGGCTTCCTTAATGACCTACGCAATGGACCGGCACCCACACCGGCGATCAGTCAGCCCACGCTGATCGTCGCAAGCCGGCACGACGCCTCCGTGCCGCTTGCTCACGCAGAGGCGCTCGCGTCCGGTATCTCACACGCCGAACTCGTCGTGAGCGAGGCCGACAGCCATTTCATCTGGTTTGGAGTGGACTATCCGATGATCACTGATCGAATGAGACGGTTTCTCGGCAGCGATCCGGCCCGCTAGCCGCGTCGGGAAAGCACCAGATGGGTCCCAGACTGCGCGGTTATTGCGTGCGGTGGAGACTGGTTTGCGGCGGACGTTGTCGATCGACACCGTCGAAGTGAGCACCCCCGCGGGGTTGCCGCCGAGGAGGCGCGGGTGGCGTTGGTGTGGTCCTGGTCCCGGCCAGGCAACTGTCTCAGGACGTTTCGAAGGATTGGCCGACGCCGATTCGGGTACACCGTGGCTTGCCGTACCTACGGTGTCGTAGGTTACGGTGCCGTAGGGAAGGCAGTCCTTGCCAGCAGAGCCGCTCCACCCCGAAGGAGGTCGTCATGACGACCGTCGCTGACACCACACCACCAACGCCGTCCGAAGATCTCCCCCAGGGAACGCTGAGCACCGACCAGCAGTCCACCGCCGAGCGTGTCACGCTCTCGATCTTCATTGCCATCCCGTTCCTGGCCATCCTGGTCGCCATCCCGTTCGCGTGGGGAGGCTGGCTGGGTTGGCGCGACGTCGTGATCGCGGTGCTGATGTACGCGATCTCCGGGCACGGCGTCACGGTCGGCTTCCACCGCTACTTCACCCACCGGTCGTTCAAGGCGAACCGTGCGGTCAAGAACGGGCTGGCCATCGCCGGAAGCCTGGCAATCGAAGGGCCGGTCATCCGGTGGGTCGCCGACCACCGCAAGCACCACAAGTTCTCGGACAAGGACGGCGATCCGCACTCGCCGTGGCGGTACGGCGAGACGGTGCCCGCCCTGATGAAGGGCATGTTCTACGCCCACATGGGCTGGATGTTCGACATCGAGCAGACCGACCAGCGCAAGTACGCTCCCGACTTGATCAAGGACCCGGACCTGCGGAAGATCAGCAAGGCAGTTCCCGCCCTCGTCGGCGTCTCGCTGCTACTGCCTCCCGGACTCGGCGGACTGCTCTCCTGGTCCTGGCAGGGCGCACTCACCGCCTTCTTCTGGGGGACGCTCGTGCGGGTCGGCCTACTGCACCACGTCACCTGGTCGATCAACTCGATCTGCCACGCCATCGGCGAGCGTCCGTTCGCCAGCCGCGACAAGTCCGGCAACGTGTGGTGGCTGGCCTTCCTTTCCATGGGAGAGTCCTGGCACAACCTGCACCACGCCGACCCGACCTGCGCCCGCCACGGTGTACTGAAGGGCCAGATCGACTCCAGCGCTCGGATCATCTGGGCGCTGGAAAAGCTCGGCTGGGCCTGGGACGTCCGCTGGCCGAGCCCCGAGCGAGTCGAGGCCAAGCGGGTTGACGACTACGGCGGCGAAAAAACCCTGATCGCGCCCTGAGGCGGCTAGGCATAATGCCCGTGTGGCCGAGACCGTGACGACGCGCCCGAGGGCTACGCCGAGCCGGGTCCGAATGACCGGAAAGCAACGTCGCGAACAACTCCTTGACGTCGGTCGCGCTCTGTTCGCCGAGCGCGGTTTCGACGGTGCCTCGATTGAGGAGATCGCCAGCCGGGCGGGCGTGTCAAAGCCGGTGGTGTACGAGCACTTCCGCAGCAAGGAGGGCCTGTACGCCGTCGTCGTGGATCGCGAGATGGAACACCTGCTCGACTCGATCACCTCGGCGCTGACCGCGCCGGCCCACCCGCGGGTCATCCTCGAGCGGGCCGCCCTGACCCTGCTCGACTACATCGAGGACTCGACCGACGGGTTCCGCATTCTCGTGCGCGACTCGCCGGTCGCCCAGTCGACCGGCGGATTCGCCAGCTTGATCTCCGACGCCGCCAGCCAGGTCGAGCACATCCTCGCCGACGAGTTCAAGGCCCGCGGGTTCGATGCCAAGTACGCGCCGATGTACGCCCAGATGCTGGTCGGCATGGTCGCGCTGACCGGGCAATGGTGGCTGGACGTTCGCAAGCCGAGGAAGGCCGACGTCGCCAAGCACCTGGTCAACCTGGCGTGGAACGGGCTGGCCGGACTCGAAGCCAAGCCGCGCCTCACCGACGGCGACCGCCCCTCGCGGTGATCAAGGCGGCGTTGCTGGGCCTGTGGCACCACCGACGTCACCCTGATTCCGACTCGCTCGCCACCGTGGCTGTGGATATCTTCCGCGGCAGTCCGTTGGAGCCCTGCAAACTTGATCAATGCCACGCGAGAGGCTCCTTCGAACTGCCCACCGACAGGATGATTTGATTACACGCGACCAAGCTCTCGCCGCTGGGGCGACGCCGGATTTCATTCGCCACGCACTAGGTCAACAAGGCCGATGGCAGCGAGTACTGCCAGGCATCTACGCCACGTTCACCGGACCTCTTGCCGACATCCACCGATACCGTGCAGCGGTCCTTTACGGCGGCGCAGGCGCGGTGATCACCGGCGCCACCGCATGCCACCTGCACGGCATGAAGTACGTCCCCGACACCGACGACATAGACGTACTCGTGCCACACACCCGCCAACGGGTCGAAAGCGACTTCGTTCGGCTGCGACGAACCCTGCGGATGCCTACCTCTGTGCGCTGGATCGGGCTCGATGTCCCAGATGAGGACGCACCTGCTCTCCTCGCCGACGACACGCCCGACGACCACGACCTAACCGGCGGTGCGGTCCGTTGGTTGATTCCGATGGCGCCACTCGCCAGGGCGGCGATGGACGCGGTCCGGTTCCATCACCAATCGTTGCTCGACAGCAACGGGAGGATGGCCAAGTCCACCCGACACAAGCTCATACAAGACACGAGAGCCTTACTGTGTGAGACCGTCCAACGACGCCGAGTCCATGAAACCGCTCTAATCGCGGAGTTGAATGGTGGGCCGCGTGCCCACAGTGCGCTCGCCCGCCCCGCCATGCTCGACATCGTGGCGGGGTGCCGCTCCGCCCCGGAGTGTGAGCTTCGAGACCTGATCAGGCGGAGCCGAATCTTGCCCGAACCGCGGTGGAACCGACCTCTTCCGGGCTACCCGGCCATCAGGCCGGATGCATGCTGGCCGGACGCTCGGTTGGTCGTCGAGGTTGACTCGAAACAGTGGCATCGTTTCGGCGCCGGCATTGAGCGCACCCAGCAACGGCAGGCTCGCTACGCCGAGCTCGGCTGGCGAGCGGTAGCGGTCTCGCCGTACCGCATCCGAAGCGAGCCAAGGGTCGTTCGCGCGCAACTGGAGCGTGCCTACCTCATCGGAATTGCACCGAGAAGGTGACATTGGTGGGGTTCCGGCACTAGTAACGTCACTTGATCTTGCTCGCACCCTAGGCGGCAAGCAGCGACAGTTCGGCCTCGCTCGCGTTGGCGCCGGTGGCGACGACCGCCACGTGCTTGCCGGCGAACCGATTGGGATGGGCCAGCACGGCTGCGGTCGCCGCCGCGCCGGCACCCTCAGTCAGCAGATGGGCGTCGCGGGCGAGGACGCGCTGAGCATGTGCGATCGCGGCGTCGTCGACCAGGAGGAAATCGCTCAGATGTTCACGCATGACCCGCTGAGTGAGCTCGAATCCGGAGCCAGTGGCGAGCCCTTCAACGGTCGTGCGGTTCGGGCGCTGGACGATCCGGCCGGTCCGCCACGAGTCGTGCGCTGCTGGTGAGGCCGTGGACTGGACCGCGATGATCTCGCACGCGGGCGCGATCGCCGCGGCCACCAGGCAGGCCGCCGCGGCGCCGCTTCCGCTTCCGACCGGCACGACGACCGCGTCCAGATCGGGTGAGCGCTCGAAGATCTCCAGGTAAGCCGTCCCCACCCCGGAGATCAGTTCAGGCTCGTTCGCCGCGCTGACCAAACGGGCACCGCGATCCGCGGCGAGCTTGGCGGCGTACTCGCCGGCCTCGTCGAAGGATGAGCCGTGCTCGATCAGTTCGGCGCCATGAGCCTTGACGGCCGCCGCCTTGGCCGGGTTCGGATGAGCGGGCATGACGATCGTGCACGCGACGCCGAAACGCTCCGCCGCGTAGGCGAGTGACTGTGCATGGTTGCCCGTGGAGTACCCCACCAAGCCCCGGGCCCGGTCGGCGGGCGGCAGGCCCGCCATCAGGTTCAACCCACCGCGAACCTTGAATGCACCGGTCGGCTGAACGTTCTCATGCTTGACGAACACGTGAGCTCCGGTCGTGGCATCCAACGCCGGATACGACCACATCGGAGTCGGCGGCAGTCCGGCTGACAGCACCTGGCGAGCCCGCAGGATGTCGCCGATAGATGGAATTCGCATAGGCACTACGCTGGCAGCGAGAAACACATAAGTCCAATAGAACTTTCTTCGTTGAACATCAGCAGTATCTATGAATGGAGGTCGTCGTGGATCTCAACCGGCTAAGAGTCCTGGCCGCCGTCGCCCGCGAAGGCTCGGTGACCAGAGCGGCAGAGGCGCTTCATTACAGCCAACCCGCGATCAGCCACCACCTCGGCCGGCTCGAGACTGAACTAGGCATCCCATTGCTGCAGCGCGCCGGTCGTGGGGTCAGGCTCACCGAAGCCGGCCGGATCCTTGCCGAACGGGCCGACGAGATCCTCGGCCGGATCCGCTCTGCGGAGGCCGAAGTCGCCGCCTACGCCGGGCTTCGAGCCGGCAGAGTACGGCTCGCCACCTTCCCGTCCGCGCTGGCCACCGTAGTCCCGCAGGTGGCGGCGCGCCTGCTCGCAAGCCATCCCGAACTCGAACTCGCTCTCACCGAATGCGAGCCACCCGAAGCGATCACCGCCCTGCGGAACGGCGACGTGGACGTGGCGCTGGTGTTCGAGCATGACGAGCCCCGGCCTTCAGGCGCCGATATGACCGCCACCGCGTTGTTCGACGAGCCGATCTACCTCGTCACTCCACGCGGTCGTGACCTAGGCGGCCGACTGCCCAAACCACCTCGCCGTCCGAGCGATGCTCGTGACGAAGGGCGCGCATCTGGCCCGCTCGCCCGCTACGCCGCCGAGCGCTGGATTGCCGGATGCCAGCGATGCCGTGCCCACCTACTGGCCATATGCGAGCGCGATGGGTTCGTTCCGGACATCGCCTTCGAGACCGACGACTACGTGGCCACCCAGGCGCTGGTCGCCGCCGGAATGGGCGTCACGACGCTGCCCGGCCTCGCGTTGCTGGCGAACCGAAACGCTCAGGTGAGCATCGAGCGCATCCCACACGATCGCCGCCGGATCATCGCCCTCACCTACGGACGTCCTCCAGCACCGTTGCCGGTTCAGACGTTGCTCAACCTGTTGCAGGCGACGGTGACCCCGCCCGAGTGGCCGGCGAGTCAGCCGACAAGGGCGACGAGCAGGCCGTCGTAACCCTTGCTTCCCACCGTCTGGATCGCCGTTGCGGCAAGCCGCTGATCGGCGGCGATCAACTCGTTCATCCGCCGTACGCCGAGTACGGCGCTGTCTTCGCTGCCCGAGTCGGCCACCGCGCCATCGCGCACCACGTTGTCCACGATGATCACGCTGCCAGGTCGGGTGATCTTCAACGCCCATTCGACGTAGTCCGGATTACTTGGCTTGTCGGCGTCGATGAAGACAAAGTCGAACGGGCCGATGCCGTCCGCCTCGAGCTGCGGGAGCGTGTCAAGCGCGCGCCCGACCCGAACTTCGACCCGGTCCGCCAAGCCGGCGCGGGCGATGTTCGCCCGCGCTACCTCTGCGTGCCGTGGTTCGGCCTCGAGGGTCACGAGGCGACCGCCGTCGGGAAGGGCGCGGGCCAGCCAGATCGTGCTATACCCGCCCAACGTGCCGATTTCCAGTATCGATCGCGCCCCGCAGAACCTGGCCATCAGGTGTAGAAGCTTGCCCTGGTTCGGCGTGACGTTGATGGGCGGAAGACCCGCGGCGTCGCTGTCGCGCAGCGCCGCGTCAAGGGCTTGGTCTTGCTTGACGAGCACGTCAGAGTAGTACTGGTCGACGGACGTCCAGAGCTGCTGAGTCATGCCCCAATCCTTGCCGACCCATGAGCATTGCCGGCAACCTCCTCCCGCTGCGTTTGCAATGCACACCTATGGGAAGCGGCTCAGAACCCGGCAGCGGGCGTCCGACGCGCTTCCTCTAGGTGTGCATTGCAAAGGCACCGGGAGGTCGTGGGGGAACCCGCCGAGTGCGGAGCCACATCGCGGGGCCCGTCGCGCACCGCCGTGCTACTCGCCGACCGATCCGTCGATGAGCTCGCGCACGATGTCCAGGTGTCCGGCGTGCCGGGCGTACTCCTGCAACACGTGGAACAGGATCCAGGCAAGCGTCCGCGGCGGCTCGTCCACACCAAATCGGCCGCCGGTCGCCGCAAGGTCCGGCAACGACGCCGCTTCGGCGATCTGCCGAGTACGTTCACCACCGGCGTGCAGTCGGGCGAGCAGATCCGCCGGCGACTCATCGGCGGCCACCGCCC
>DATHUM010000305.1:0-11448 GCA_035462225.1 Jiangellaceae bacterium
CCGTGCAGTTCGAACTGAACTCACCGGATGTGATCCACTCGTTCTGGATCCCGCAGTTCTACATGAAGATGGACGTCATCCCCGGCAAGACCAATACTTTCCAGGTCACGCCGAACCGAGAAGGAACGTACGCCGGCAAGTGCGCCGAGCTGTGCGGGGTCTACCACTCGCGGATGCTCTTCGACGTCGAGGTCGTCTCAGAGGAGGAGTACGAAGCGCACCTGCAGGAACTACGCGACCGCGGCCAGACCGGGTTGATCCCGTCGCCGCTGCGCGGTGCGTTCTCGCAACCGTTCGAAGGGAGCGACTCGTGACGACGTACCTCGAGCGCACGGCCGCGCCGGCGCCGGAGCCGGTGGCGCGCCCGAATCGCAAGGGCAACATCGTCGTCCGCTGGATGAGCTCGACGGACCACAAGGTCATCGGCTACCTGTACCTGCTCACATCGTTCGGATTCTTCTTGATCGCCGGCCTGATGGCGGTCCTGATCCGCATGCAGCTGTGGCAGCCCGGCGGGGGCGTTGTCAGCGACCACATGTACAACCAGCTGTTCACCATGCACGGCACGGTGATGCTGCTGCTGTTCGCGACGCCGCTGTTCATCGGCTTCGCCAACGTAATCGTTCCGCTCCAGATCGGGGCGCCGGACGTCGCGTTCCCGCGCCTGAACATGTTCAGCTACTACCTGTTCCTGTTCGGCGGGCTGATGGTGATGGCCGGGTTCCTCACCCCCGGTGGCGCGGCCGACTTCGGCTGGTTCGCCTACGCGCCGCTGAACAACGACCTGTACAGCCCGGCCCTCGGCGGCGACCTGTGGGTCATGGGCCTCGCGCTGTCCGGATTCGGCACGATCTTCGGAGCGGTCAACTTCATCACCACGATCATCTGCATGCGGGCGCCGGGTATGACGATGTTCCGGATGCCGATCTTCACCTGGAACATCCTGGTGACGGCGATCCTGGTGCTGATCGCGTTCCCACTGCTTGCCGCCGCGCTGTTCGCGTTGTTCGCGGACCGCAACTTCGGCACTCACGTCTTCGACCCGTCGGGCGGCGGGCCGATCTTGTGGCAGCACCTGTTCTGGTTCTTCGGGCACCCCGAGGTCTACATCATCGCCCTGCCGTTCTTCGGCATCATCACCGAGGTCATCCCGGTCTTCAGCCGCAAGCCGCTGTTCGGCTACAAGGGCATGATCTACGCGACGCTGGCCATCGGCGGGCTGTCCGCGGCGGTGTGGGCGCACCACATGTACGTCACCGGGTCGGTCAACCTGCCGTTCTTCGCGTTCATGACGATGTTGATCGCCATCCCGACGGGGGTGAAGTTCTTCACCTGGATCGGCACCATGTGGCGCGGCTCGCTGACGTTCGAACCGCCCATGCTGTTCGCCATCGGGTTCCTCGTGACGTTCCTGCTCGGCGGGCTCACCGGTGTCGTACTGGCGTCGCCACCGCTCGATTTCCAGGTGTCGGACTCGTACTTCGTGGTGGCGCACTTCCACTACGTGGTCTTCGGCACCGTGGTGTTCGCCATGTTCGCCGGTTTCTACTTCTGGTGGCCGAAGATGACCGGCCGGATGCTGGACAACCGGCTCGGCAAGATTCACTTCTGGATGCTGTTCATCGGGTTCCACACCACGTTCCTGGTGCAGCACTGGCTCGGTGTCGAAGGAATGCCGCGCCGGTATTCCTCGTATCTGCCGGAAGACGGGTTCACCACCCTCAACCAGGTCTCGACCGTGGGTGCGTTCCTGCTGGCGGTCTCGACCCTGCCGTTCCTGTGGAACGTCTGGAAGACCCGCCTGACACCGAAGGTCACCGTCGACGACCCGTGGGGCTGGGGAGCGTCGCTGGAGTGGGCGACATCCTGCCCGCCGCCGCGGCACAACTTCACCTCGATCCCGCGAATCCGAAGCGAGCGTCCAGCCTTCGACCTGAAGTACCCAGAGGTTGCCGCGATGACCCAGGTGCCCAGCGGCGATCTCCAAGAGAAGATCATCGCTCCTGACGTGGGGGACCGCCCGTGAAGGTCGAAGGCCTGGTATTCGTCGTCGTTTCGGTCTTCTTCTTGATCGTCACGCCGATCTACTGGTTCATGTCGGAGGATCCGACCGGTACGACGGCGCTCACCCTGACCTTCGCTCTGGGTGCGCTGGTGTCGTTCTACCTGCTGGCCACCTCGCGCAAGGTTCACCCGCGCCCGGAGGATAGGCAGGACGGCGAGATCGAGGAGCTGACGGGGGAGTACGGCTTCTTCAGCCCCTACTCCTGGTGGCCGCTGGCGTGTGCGGCATCGGCCGCCGTGGTGTTCGCGGGCCTGGTCTTCGGCTGGTGGTTGGTTATCATCGGTGCCGCCATGGCGGTGGTAACCGTCAACGGCATGGTCTACGAGTACTACCGGGGCGAACACGCCCACTGAACCTCCGCCGATCATGCAAAAGCGGGGCGACACGCCCATTTGCCCGAAGCTCTAACGGTGATTCGGAGCAGGTTGGGCGGCGTGTCGCCCCGCATTTGCATGATCGACGCGAGAGGGGTCAGCGGCCGGACTGGGAGAAGTGCATCCAGTCCTTGCTCGAGCTCCACCCGCCGCCCCAACCCCAGCCGATGGCGGCGAATGCCTCGGTCACCACGTCGCCGGCGGTGATCATTCCGGGGAGGTCGCGGTCGCGGTCCAGGTACGCCGACGCGAGTTCGGGGATCACGACATCGCCCCGGTGGTAGGGGTTGTGGAACGGATTGACGTCCACGGCCAGGCCGTACGCGTGCTCAGACCATGTGCTGCCGCCGGTCGAGGGCCGGCAGACGAACGCCGTGGTGTTGTTGCCGTCGCCGGTCGGCGGTGCATCGAGCTCATGGGCGGCGACCACACGCATCTCCTCGATGGGGAAGCGGGCGTCGTAGAGCCGGCCGAACACGTCGGCGATGCCGGAGGTGACGGAGTTGTGCACGATCATCTCGCCGAGATGGGGCTGGTCGTCGAATCCCCAGAAGGTGAGGGTCACGTACCTGAGCTCGTCCAGTGCCACTGGGCAATCCTCGGTCCAAGTCGAGCGTTCGAGGACGTCGTCCGGCACCGGCTCGATCGTCGCCTCGAAGACATCGGGTGCCGGTCGCAGGTCCGGCGGAGGCAGCCGCCGGTCGACGAGCTCGGCAGGGGTGGGCTGCACCTCGCCCAGCCCGTCCGGACGTAGCGGCAGCACACGGGTACCGAGCCAGGCGGGCCGCTGGGGCCTGCCCGGCTCTGCCGAGGGTGACGACTCGGCCCCCGTCCCGGTAGACGTCGCGTCGGGCGTCAGAACGCTCGGCGGCCGCAGAGCGCTGGCCGGCCCAGGTGTCGGCGCGCTGGTGGCAGGTGAGCTAGCTGCCGCGGGCGGGCCGGCAGCGGGGTCGTCCACTCCGCAGGACGCCACGGCCGTCGCGGCCACTCCGAGCACCACATAACGCAGGGCTGCGGCCCACCCGCGCGCCGAGGCCCCGCGGCGGTGGCTCATGGCTCCGGGATCGGTTCTGCAAGGCATTCGCCGCTCAACCCGCCGTCACGCACAGCGGCTGCGCGGTCCGGAGCCCGGTCTCGCACCGTGGCGAGGACAGATCCGGCCAGGATGAGCACGAACCCGGCGATGATGGACACGGTGAGGCTCTCGCCCAATACCAGCACGCCGAGGGCGATGGCTACGGCCGGGTTGACGTACGTGATGACAGTTGCCCTGGCCGGCCCAACCTCGGCGATGAGAGCGAAGAACACCAGGAAGGCCAGCGCGGTGCAGACGATGGCCAGGCCAACCACGGAAAGCCAGGCTTCGGCCGACGGCGACCGGCTGGGCCGCTGAAGCAGGCCGACGGGCAGGTAGCCGATCGCCGTCAGGCCGATGGACGCGGCGACCACGCCCAGCGCGGGCAAGTGAGACAGGTAGCGGGCCAGCAGCAGCGGCCCTAAGGCGTATCCGACTACGACGCCCACGATGGCCAGCAGCGCCCCGAGGTTGGCGCTGCCGACGTCGAAGCCGACGAGCAGGGCGACGCCGGCGAAGCCGACCAGCAGCCCGGCAACGCGGCGACGCTCGACCCGCTCATGCCCCGTCACCCAGACCAGCAGCGCACCTACGAGGGGCACGGCAGCCACCAGCAGGCCGGTCAGCGAGCTGGATAGCGTCTGCTCGGCATAACCCAGAAGAACCCACGGAATACAGAGCTCGACAAGTGTGTAGGCCAGCAGCGGCCGCCAGTAGGGCAGCAGCGGTCGAAGTTGCCCCTTGGTGGCGGCGACGGGAACGAGGATGACGGCGGCTATCGCGGTGCGGGCCAGCACGAGCGTGGCGGGCGAGAACTCCTCGACCGCGACCTTGATCATCAGGTATGGGACGCCCCAGATCAGGCCCATCGCCAGGAATAGCACCCACCCGCGTCGCGACACTGCTACCTCCGTCGGTGTGTGATGGCGTGGCCGGCTCAAAGGATGACAACAACACGCTAGCCAGCACCGAGCAAGAGCCGCCCGCCGCGTAGGGCTCGTCAGACTGGCCAGAGCCGGATGCCCTGGCCAGTCTGACGAAGTATCGGCGCGATCGGGATCGCTCCCAACCCGCTGGCCTAATGCCGGCCGGCCTCTATTTCGCCGTGCGGTTCGGCCGCACCGTGACCGTCGTGGTGGGCCATCTCGAGCTCGTCCCTCGTCGGCTTCTGGACCACGTCCGCGAAGTAGACCTTCGACAGCCGGGAACGCAGCTTGTCACCTCGCCGGCGTGGAGCCGGAATCCCGTACTCGTCCGTTTCCGGCCCAAGCTCGAAGGGCGCCTGGCGTTCGTGCGCGGTCAGCCGGTACGCCGTCACCTCCGCGAGTGGCGCGTGGACCTCGGAGAACTCACCGTCCGGGCTGACCACGATGACGCCGGATTCCGAGCCGTGCAGCACCCTGTCGCGGTCGCGCCGCTGCAGGCCCAGGCAGATCCGCTTGGTGACCCAGTACGTCAGCGGCGGCAGCACGAAGATGGCCACCTGCATGAACCGCGTGATCCACATCACGGGGATGTCGAAGATGGTGGCGACGAAGTCGTTGCCGCCTCCGATCCACAGCAGCAGGTAGAACGTGATGAACGCTACGCCGATGCCGGTGCGCACGGGCTGGTTGCGCGGCCGGTCGAGCACGTGGTGCTCGCGCTTGTCACCGGTGACCCACTGCTCGAGCCACGGGTACAGCAGCAGCGGCATGAGGATGATTCCGGGCAGCAGCACGGCCGGCACGAGCACGTTGAGGCTTATCGGGTAGCCGGCGATATAGAACTCCCAGTTCGGCATGATCCGTAATGCGCCGTCCAGGAATCCGACATACCAGTCCGGTTGAGTGCCGGCGGACACGACCGAGGCGTCGTACGGGCCGAACAGCCAGATCGGGAGGATCTGAATCGTCGCGGCGAGCAGGACGATGACGCCGAACACGACGAAGAAGTACCCGCCCGCCTTGGCGGTGTAGATCGGGAACAACGGGTAGCCGACGGTGGTTTCGTTGCTCGTACCCGCCCCACCCCAGTTCGTGTGCTTCTGATACCAGACCAGGATCAAGTGGATCGTGACCAGCGCCAGGATCAGCCCAGGCACCAGCAGGATATGAAGGACGTACAACCTGGGGATCGCGTCGTCGCCGGGGAACTCACCGCCGAAGATGAACGAGGACAGATACGTCCCGACGACCGGGATCGCCAGCATGCCGCCTTCGATGATCCGCATGCCGGTGCCGGACACCAGGTCGTCGGGCAATGAGTATCCGGTGAACCCGTTGGTGATTCCGAGCACCAGCAGCAGCACGCCGACGACCCAGGTGATCTCGCGCGGCTTGCGGAAGGCCCCGGTGAAGAAGATGCGCAGCATGTGCACGGACATCGCGGCGATGAAAATGATCGCACCCCAGTGGTGGATCTGCCGCATCAGCAGCCCGCCGCGGACCTCGAACGACAACTCGAGCGTGGACGCGAATGCCTCCGACATGCCGACGTCGCGCAGCGGCGCGTACGCGCCGTCGTACATGACGTGGGCCATCGAGGGCTTGAACCACAGGGTCAGAAACACCCCGGACAACAAGATGACGATGAAGCTGTAGAGCGCGATCTCGCCGAGAAGGAACGACCAGTGGTCCGGGAAGGCCTTGCGGATGTTCCGCTTGAGCCAGTTGTTCGTCGTGACCCGGTCGTCGACCCAGCTGACGAGCTTGCCGGCGCCGTTGACCACTGCGCTCATGTGTTCATCTCCCAGAAACTAGGGCCAACGGGATCGACGAAGTCGCTCTGTGCGATGAGGTAACCCTCGTCGTCCACGGCTAGCGGCAGCTGCGGCAGGGGGCGCTTGGCAGGGCCGAAGATCACTTCGCCGCCCTCGGCGAGGTTGAACGTCGACTGGTGACATGGGCAGAGCATGTGGTGCGTGTCGCGCTCGTACAGCGTGATCGGGCAGCCGACATGCGTGCAGATCTTCGAGTAGCAGAGGATGCCGTCGACGTGCCAGTTCTCCCGGCCTTCATCGACGCGGAACTCCCCGGGCGGCATCCGGATGAGAAACACCGAGGACTTGCCCCGCTCGTTCTGCCGCACCGGTCCGTGGTCGGGCAGGTCCAGGTAGGATTCCGGCATCGCGATGACCAGGGAGCCCACCTGTAGGTCCGACGGGCGAATCGGCTCGAAGCTGCGATCCTTGAGGACCCGGACTCCGGTGTCCCAGATGGTGCGCTTCTTGACCCCGCCCGGTGCCGGCCCGAGGTCCCGCAGCAGGATGACGGCCGGCAGCGGAAGCAGCAGCAACGCACCGATCAGGCTGTTGCGGATCAGCTTGCGCCGGCCGAATCCGCTCTCTTCGGCGCCGAGCTCGAAGTCCGCCAGCGTGGCCGCCCGGGTCTCGTCGCTGCTGCGCAACTCGTGCCGCTCGTGGATGACCTGGTGGCTGCTCATGAGCTTGCGAGCCCAGTGGATCGCGCCGATACCGATGAGCAGCAGCGAGCCGCCCAGGGTCAGCCCGAGCGCGAGGTTGGAATCGCGCACCGCTCCGACGTCGACCCCGCCCTCGTCGGCCGCGATCGGGAAGATGACGTAGAACACCAGGAAGGCGATGACGAGAACCGCAGCCAGCCCGAACATGCCGGCCACCTGTCGCTCGGCGCGGCGCTCGGCCTTGAGGTCGGTGTCGGTCAGTCGGGCCGGCGACTCCGGAAAGCCCGGGTCCGGGATGGGATCGCCGACCCGGCGGCGTTCCAGCTCCGTGCCGGTCGCCTCGGTGGTGTACTCGGACATCTTGTCGTCCCTCGATATGGTCATGACCGCTTCGCTCCGAGCCATACGGCCGCACCGATGAGCGAGCCGATGCCGATGAGCCAGCCCCACAAGCCTTCGGAGACCGGGCCGATCCGGCCGATGCCGGCGCCGCCGGGGTTGGGCTCGTCCTCGATGTGCTTGAGGAACGCGATGATGTCGCGCTTCTGTTCGGCGTCCAGCGTGTTGTCGTTGAACACCGGCATGGCCTGCGGGCCGGTCAGCATTGCCTCATAGATGTGCTTGGGCTCCACGCCGGCGAGCGGCGGCGCGTACTTGCCGTATGACAGGGCGCCGCCCTGCCCGGTCGCGTTGTGGCACTGGGCACAGTTGGTTCTGAACAGCTCGCCACCGCGTGCGACGTTGCCCCGCTCCGGGTCGACCTCGGCCGCGCCGGGAATCTCGGGTCCGGGGGCGAGTGACGCGACGAAGGCGGCGAGCGCCTCGATCTCCTCATCGGTGTACTGGACCTCCTTGCGGGGCAATTGCGCCCCAGGAGGCCCGGCGGGCATCCGCCCCGTTCCGACCTGGAAGTCGACCGCAGCGGCGCCGACGCCTACCAGGGACGGCCCGAGCACCGTGCCGTCGTCGAGAGTCTGGCCCTCACCGTTGAGCCCGTGGCAGCTCGAGCACCCGATCGCGAACAGCTTGCGCCCCTCGTCGATCTGAGTGGACGTGCTGGCCTGTACGTCGGCCTGGCTCTCTGGGGCGAACGCCGCGTACAGCCCCCCGAACAGGAGCAAGGCGACGAACAGGACGACGGCGGCCGCCAGCGGATGGCGCCGGCGGGCGGAGATCGCAGTCACAGCGCTCCTCGTCATTGAACCGCGTAGATGGTCAGGAACAGCCCGATCCAGACCACGTCGACGAAGTGCCAGTAGTACGACACGACGATCGCGCTGGTGGCCTGTTCGTGGGTGAACCGGCGGGCCATGAACGTCCTGCCCAGTACGAGCAGGAAGGCCATCAAACCGCCGGTGACGTGCAAGGCGTGAAAGCCCGTGGCCAGGTAGAAGATCGAGCCGAACGCATCACTGGACAGCGTGACGCCTTCGTGGATGGCCAGCTCGGCGTACTCGTACACCTGACCCGCGACGAAGACGGCGCCCATGATGAACGTGAGGACGAACCACTCCCGCAACCCCCAGCGGCCGACCTGCAGCAGGCTGCCGGTCCGGCCGACCTGACCGCGCTCGGCTCGCCACACGCCGAACTGGCAGGTGACGGAGGAAAGCACCAGGACGGTGGTGTTCGCCGCCGCAAACGGAATGTTCAACAGCTGGGTGTTCGCCTCCCACACGTCCGGCCGCACCGATCGGATGGTGAAGTAGACGGCGAACAACGCTGCGAAGAACATGAGCTCGCTGGACAGCCAGACGATGGTGCCCACCGCGACCATGTTCGGTCGCTCGGGCGCCGGAGCGGGCGCTGTCGATACTGCGGATGCCTGAGCCACGTGCGCCATTATGTCGTTAGCCGCTGACGAGCACACCCCGACCCCGCCTACCACTTTCCGGCGTGTTGGGTAGCCTCTACCGGCTCTGCAGGTATCACGCGCGGCCGGTAAGATCGGACGCCGACCGCAGCCCATGACGCGAGGACCCATCCGATGACCACCGCGACAGCTCCAGAGACGAGAACCGTTCTGGTTTACAGCGACGACCGGACCACGCGCGACCAGGTCCGGCTCGCGGTCGGGCGGCGCCCCGCGGCCGACCTGCCGAGGGTCGAGTACGTCGAGTGCGCCACCGAGCCGGCGGTCATGAAGGCGCTGCGGGCCGGTGGCATCGATGTAGCGGTCTTCGACGGCGAGGCCGCGCCGTACGGCGGCATCGGCCTCGCCCGCCAGGTCAAGGACGAGATCTACCAGTGTCCGCCGGTGCTCGTGCTCGTCGGCCGTGCGCAGGACGGCTGGCTCGCCACCTGGTCCCGCGCCGAGGCCGTGCTGTCGCACCCGCTCGATCCAGCCGCGGTGGCCGCTGCGGTGGCCGACCTGCTCCGGCGTCGCCGCCGGCGCGCCGTCCCCGCTGCGTCGTGAACCCGCAAAGCTGGCCGCAGGTCCTCACCGCTCTGCTGGACCGGACCGACCTGCCGGCGGAGGCTACCGCGTGGGCGATGGGCGAGATCATGGACGGCTCGGCGACGTCCGCCCAGATCGCCGCGTTCGTCATCGCGCTGCGGGCCAAGGGCGAGACCGTGGACGAGGTGGCCGGACTGGTTTCGGCCATGTACGAGCGTGCGACGCCGATATCGGTAGCGGGCCGCGCCGTGGACGTGGTGGGTACTGGCGGCGACCGGGCTCATACGGTCAACATCTCGACGATGGCCGCGATCGTGGCCGCCGGCGCCGGCGTGCTGGTGGTCAAACACGGCAACCGCGCGGCCTCGTCGGCATGCGGAGCCGCGGACCTGCTCGAGGAACTGGGAATCGACCTCAGCCTGCCGCCGGAACGGGTAGCGCAGATAGCCGAGGAGGTCGGCATCACGTTCTGCTTCGCCGCCCTGTTCCACCCGGCGCTGCGCCACGCCGGGGCGACCAGGCGGGAGCTCGGTATTCCGACGACATTCAACTTCCTTGGCCCGCTGGCGAACCCGGCGCGCCCTGCTGCGCAGGCCGTCGGCGTTGCCGATGCTCGGATGGCCGGCATCATCGCGGGGGTCCTTGCCGGGCGCGGAGTGTCGGCGCTGGTGTTCCGCGGTGACGACGGGCTCGACGAGCTGACCACCACCACGACATCGCGGGTGTGGGTCGTGCGCGAGGGCGAGGTACGCGAGGAGCGGCTCGATCCGGCAGATCTCGGCAGTCCCGCAGCGGCACCTGATGCGCTGCGGGGCGGGGACGCGTCGTACAACGCCGATGTGGCCAGGCGCTTCCTGGCCGGTGAGCCGGGCCCGGTACGCGACGCCGTCCTGCTGAACGCGGCCGCCGCCCTCGTTGCGCACGACGGGCTAAGCGGAGGCGGCAAGCCGCTCGTCGAGCGGATGGGCGAGGCTTTCGGGCGCGCTCGAGAGGCGGTCGACTCTGGGGAAGCAGCGGCCGTGCTGGACCGCTGGATCGCCGCCTGCTGACTCGGCGCGCGGAGTGAGCCACCTTTTCGGTGCCGAACGGGCATCAAGGGGTTCGGTGGCCACGCGGCCGATGGCCTGGAAAACTTCGGCGGCCCTGCCCGCCCGAGGTTCTCCTAGAGCCGCGTCACCTTGGGGTTCGGAAGGGCGATGCGCCGCACCTCCGAACCGAAGGCGACGTGCACAACACTGTCGCTCTCCAGGAGGACGACGCGGCCGAGACCGTGCCGATCGTGAGTGATCCGGTCGTCGAGGTTGAACTTCTCGACTGGTTGCTCCGTCGACGCCTTGAACGGGCTAGCCGGCAGGGGTCGGCGTGTCATGGAACGTGCACTCATGGTCCTCCATAGTGCTCCGAAATCTCGGCATGTAGGTAACAAAACCCCAACAACTGAGAGCCGAATGTGTCCAAATAGATCGTCTAGCCTGCTCTTAGGATGGCCGGCACTCAGATCAGATTCCGCCCAACTGGCCGTTCACCAGCCGAATTGCCGCGAGATCGGTGCCGTGGCGGCGGCGCTGTGAACCTGCGCAGCGGGTCACGCAGTGGTCCTGTCCAGTCAGACGACTGGACGGGCCGGCACTTACCGGTCGCTGCTACCAGCGGCTCGCTGGAGGGCGGCGCTCAGTCCGGATCGTCCACGCCGAGTGCGAATGCGGCCTCGAGATCGTGGGTGGAGAAGGTGCGGAATGCGATGTGGGTCTCGGTGCCGAGGACGCCGGGCACCTTGTTGAGCCGGTCGGCGACGACTTCTGCGATCTGCTCGTGGTGGCGGACGCGGACCATCGCGATCAGGTCGATCTCGCCGGTGACCGAGTAGACCTCGCTGACTCCGTCGAGTGCGGCGATCTGCTCCGCGACCTCGGGAATCCGGGCGACGTCGGCCTGCACGAAGACGATGGCGGTGAGCCCGGGCTCCTCCTCATACCTAAATCAGCCCGAGCCTACGCCGCGGCCGCAGGCTCGCTCCGTGCCGGGGACGAGCCACGCATTGCACGAAGATCTGTGCCCGCGGGCGCTTCGGCGCAGGGCGGCGTCGATGTCACGCGCGCGGTCTGAGTGCACGACGGTCATCGAACGGCCGTGC
>DATHUM010000306.1:0-2290 GCA_035462225.1 Jiangellaceae bacterium
ATGCCCGCCACCGAGGCCGGCGCCGCGGTGCCGGCCGACCGCATCGATTTCATCGACGAACACGATGGCCGGTGCGTTCTCCTTGGCCTCCTTGAACAGGTCGCGGACGCGGGAGGCGCCGACACCGACGAACATCTCGACGAAGTCCGAGCCCGAGATGGTGTAGAACGGCACGCCGGCCTCACCGGCGACGGCCCGGGCGAGCAGCGTCTTACCGGTACCGGGCGGGCCGTACAGCAGCACACCCTTCGGGATCTTCGCTCCGACGGCCTGGAACTTGCCGGGCTCCTGGAGAAACTCCTTGATCTCCTGGAGTTCCTCAATGGCCTCGTTGACTCCGGCGACATCCGCGAACGTGGTCTTGGGTGCCTCCTTGCTCTGCAACTTCGCTCGGTTCTTGCCGAAGCTCATCACCTGACTGCCGCCCTGCATGCGGCTCAGGAAGAAGATGAACAGCGCGATCAGCAGTAAGAACGGCAGGAACGCACCCAGGATGCTGACCAGCAGGTTCGGCTGCGCGATCTCGACGTCGTATCCGTCGGGCAGGGTCCCGGCCTCGACCTGCTCCTGCAGCATGTGCTGCAGTTCGATGCCCTGGCCCTCGACGTACTGGGCGGAGATCTGGGTCTCGTCCTTGAGGGTGAGCTCGATCAGCTGGCTTTCGCCGCCGATGAGCGTGGCCTGCTGGACGTTGCCGCTGTTGATCTCCTTGACGACCGTCGCGGTGTCGACCTGCTCGAACTCTTCGCCCGAGTCGAGCATCCGCACGATCAAGATCGCGGCGAACGCGAATATGACGAACCACATGAAGGGTCCGCGGAGAAGTCGTCTCGTGTTCATAATTCGGAGCCGGATGGCCCCGTTCCTCCTGCTTGTCGGTCACCTGGTGGCGGCGGTGTCCAGCGGCCTCGCCGCCGGAAATACCAGATCATATGACGGTACACCGCCCCCGCGTTCTGACGTGCATGCCCGCCGGTCCCGCTGAGAATGGAACGTCGGGTTCGTCCGGCATGTTCCCTGACCAGGCCGGACGTGGCCGACTTCTCAGGAGGTTCTCAGTGTGCCAGTCACGCATACACATGAGGGGCCAGCGTCGCGACCACTCTGAGGTTGCGGTACTTCTCCGCGAAGTCGAGGCCGTAGCCCACGACGAACTCGTTAGGAATGTCGAAGCCGACATACCGAATGTCCACTGGTGTCTTCGCGGCTTCCGGTTTGCGAAGAAGTGCGCAGACCTCGAGCGACGCGGGTCCGCGCGAGCGCAGGTTCGAGACCAGCCAGGACAGGGTCAGACCGGTGTCGATGATGTCCTCGACCACGAGCACGTGTCGATCGGTCAGGTCGGTGTCGAGGTCCTTGAGAATGCGGACGACTCCGGACGACTTCGTCCCCGAGCCGTACGACGAGACGGCCATCCAGTCCGATTCGACGTGGCGGTTGAGCGCTCGGGACAGGTCGGCCATGACCATGACGGCACCCTTCAGCACGCCGACCAGCAATAGATCACGTCCTACGTAGTCCCGCTCGATCTGACCGGCTAGTTCAGTGACCCGGTTCTGGATGTCGGACTCGGACAAAAGGACCTTCTCGATATCCCCGCTGATGTGTTCGGCATCCACGAACCGCAGCTTTTCACACCCGGACCGGCACTCAGCGCGAAGGTTCGAATCGGAGTACCCGGCCGGACCGAGCCGCCCGCACCGGCCCGGGCAGGTCGATGCCGCGTTGCCCGTGCCACTGACTGATCAGCGCGTCCACTGCGGCAACGTGCGCCGCTGTCAGGTCGGTGGAAGGACAGCCGGCCTCGATTGCCGCCCGGCGAATCGCCCTGGTGCGTACACCTTGGGGCAGTTCGGCCAGCCGTGCAACATCGAGGCTCACGTGATCGGGGTGACCCTGGTGGTGTTCCGGCCCCACCGATGTCGCCTCGATCTTGGCTTCGGCAAACGCTCGGGCGGCCCACGTGTCCAGCGCGTCCGCGTCCGCGCGCAGCAGCGCCGCCGTCCGGCTCAGCGCCTCGGCGACGCCTGGCCCGAGCTCGGCCTCGAGAACGGGAAGAACACGATGCCGGACGCGCGCCCGCGCGAATCCGGGGTCCGCATTGTGTGGGTCTTCCCAGGGTTTGACGTCCGGTGGGAGTGCCGCGCGCACCGTCTCCCGTGATACGCCCAATAGCGGGCGCCGGTACCTGCCCGACACGGCCGGCATGCCGCCGAGTGACCGCGGCCCGGATCCCCGCGCCAGCCCGAGCAGCACGTTCTCGGCCTGGTCGTCGCGGGTGTGACCGAGC
>DATHUM010000307.1:0-7778 GCA_035462225.1 Jiangellaceae bacterium
GACGTTGCTCGGGCCCGGCGGTGTCGGCAAGACTCGCCTGGCGGTAGAGGTCGCGCTGCGCCGCGCGCCTGCCCCGGCATGTTTCGTCGACCTCACCAAGGTTCGCCAGGCCGAACTCGTCGCTGAGCTGATCGCCGGAGAGCTCGGGGTGCGCAACGCGAGCGTGCCCGACTACCACAGCATCCTGGAAGAGGCGTTGCGAGGACGCTCGTCATTGCTGCTCGTGCTCGACAACTTCGAGCACGTCCTGGACGCGGCGGATCTGGTCACCGAGATGCTGCGATGGGCTCCGCAAGTCAATGTCCTGGCCACCAGCCGGGCCCGGCTCCACGTCGCTGGCGAGCACATCTTCGACGTCGCGCCACTACCGGTTGAGCCGGCGGGAACGGACGGCCCTGCGGTCGCGGACGCGGTCGCGCTGTTCGACCAGACCGCCACCGCGATAGATCCGAGCTTCCAGCTGACCCCCAACTTGGCCGACGTCGTGGATATCTGCCGGACGGTAGACGGCCTGCCGCTCGCCGTCGAGCTGGCCGCGAGCCACGTCAGGACTCTCCCGCCGCCACTGCTACGCACGCGTCTTCGCGCCCGGCTCGGCGCGGAAACCGGCGCCGCCCGGGATCTGCCGAGCCGGCAGCGGACGATCCCGGCCACCATCGACTGGAGCCTCCAACTGCTCGGTGACGCGGAGCGCCGAGTGTTCGTCCAGCTCGGGGTGTTCTCCGGCCCGGTCCCGCTCGAGGTGATCGAGCAGGTGTGTGAGGTGCCGGCCGGCACGACCGTCGTCGATTGCCTCAGCCGCCTGGTCGACCAGAGTCTCGTGCGGCGCGTCACCGGATTGGCGGGGGCCGCCCGGTTCGTCCTGCTCGAACTCCTGAGAGAACGCGCCCGCGAGCTACTGGCCGAAAGCCGGGACGCCGATGCTGTCGCCGCACGCCACGCCGAGTGCATCACAGAGTTCTGCGAGGACATCGACGAGCGAAAGTGGGCCGATCTCTCCGATCGCTGGATCGACGTCACCACCGAACTCCTCAGCGAGATCCGGGCCGCATACCACTGGGCCGACGACAACGGCCACGTCGAGTTGGCCGCCCGCATCACCGCAAGCCTCGGCACGTACTGGCATCGGGAAGGGCACCAGCGCGAGGGGCGTGGCTGGACCCGTACCGCCCTGGACTCGGCCGGCTCGCTCGACCCATTGCTGGTGGCCAGGCTCGAGCTCGCGGGCGGCTTCGTCGAATGGCCGCAAGATCGGATGATGGCCCGAAAGCACTGGGAGCGAGCGGTCGCAGCCTTCCGCGACCTCCAGCACGAGCGGTACCTCTCCTACGCGCTCGGGTTGCTACCGGGCACCTATATCGCGGAGAGCGATCGGTACGTGGAGGCGATCGCTCAGTGCGACGAAGCGATCGAGCGGGCTCGGCGGGTGGGCGAGCTGCCCCTGATCGCCCAGGCGTTGAACGTCAAGGGCGAATTGGCTCGCGTCCAGGGCGAGCATGACGTGGCCCTCGCCGCGTACGAGGAGGGACGCGAGCTCGCCGAGGCGGCCGGCGACAAAGCCCACCTCAGCATCTTCCTTGCAAACCTCGGCTATATGGCGAGGCACCGAGGTGAGATCGCCGAAGCCCGCCGGCTGACGCTGGAAAGCCTCCGCATGGCCTGGAATCTCGGCCGCCGCCTGATGTCGACCTGGACACTGTCCGAGCTGGCCGGCCCGGAACTCGCCGAGGGGCGGCCGGAGCGGGGCGCGATCTTCGTCGGTGCCGCCGATCAGGCGCTCGCGGTCATGGGGGCCGGCCGCCACCCGGGCGACGTTCCGGAGCATGCTCAGATCGTGGCCGCCCTCGAAGCCCAACTCGGGCCGCAGCGGTTCCGCCGGCTGCGGCAAGCGGGGACCCGGCTCACTCTCGACGAAGCGGTGGCCCGTGCCCTCGCGGACCCGGAGGCCGAGACGAACGAAGATCTCCGGGCATCGCCGACATACTAGGCCGACAGTTCTTTGTCGATCGGCGTCGGGAATCGCGGCTTGACGCGGATGTCACCGAGCCAGTCCTCGAGCTTGCCCGCAGTGTCGGCCACCATCTGCGTCCCGTCCGTGCCGATGTCGTCGAACTGCCGGTACGCGATCGTGCCGTCGGCCCGCTGCGCCCATCCGCCGACGACCCGGCCGCCCCACCAGACCGTGGGCCCGATGTTGCCGCTGCGGTCGTACAACTGCTGCTTGGCGAGGCCGTCCAGGTACCAATCGCGGCCCGGCATCGCCCAACCCATGACAGCTGGGTCCAGGCTGGGCAGGAAAGCCGTCCACGGCTCAGGTCCGGCCACCGGGTCGAGGTCGTCAGGCATCACGTAGCCGGTTTCGCCGTCCTCGAGCTCGACTTCGACGGCGCCGGCAGCTGCCAACACCTTGCGCGCCCGGCTGATCGTCCAGCCGGTCCACCACTTGAAGTCCGCCAGCGTTCCCGGCCCGAAGGCGCGCAGCCAGCCGCATGCGAGGACCTGCTCGGCATCGGCCAGCGGCTGCTCGAGCGCCGTGCCCGGAAGCCAAGCTTCGGTAAGAGCCCACCTGTTCGCGCTGCTCCACGACTTGACCGGCCGGGTACGGATGACCCTCCCTTCCGCGGCGAGCTGGAACATGACGCGAGGGCCCAAGGTGGATTTCGACTCGTAAGGCTTGCCCCGCGCGAGCACGATCTGTTGACGAAGCTGGGGAACATCCTCGGCTATCTGCTGGGTCGTTGCCTCGCCACGATTGGCCAGTGCTATGAGTACGCCGGCACCGGCATTGGCGAGCCACGCCTTCGCGTCGTCGGTGATACCACCCTCCGCGATCATCTTGAGCGTCTGCCGCCGCTCGTTGGCCGCGATGGCGTCGGTGCACGCAACGTGGATCGCCGGCCACAGGTCGGTCGGGACCACGAACATCGTGCGGCGCATACCCAGGACGCGCACAAGCGTCCGTTCGTCGTACAACGCGGCGTCGAGGGCCGACGCTGGCAGGTATCCGGTTCGTGCGGCTGCGGCCAGGTAGACCGTCGCCGGGTCGGTGGCGTGGTAGGCCACGATCGCCCGGGCGACCTCGGCCGGGTTTGATACTTGAGCCTCGGCGGCGAGCAGATGCCGCTGCGCCAACCGGGCCCGGCGCTCGGACACACTGATCGTTCTCGCGTTCATGGCTACCGCTTCACCTGGCATTTGTGGCGTCGAGTCGGTGATGGTACACGTGGTCGGTGACAGGTCCACGGCGAATGTTGGCAGCACTCGCGCCGACCATCGCCCTTCTCGCCTGTACGTCAGGTCCGGATGAGCAAGCGAACGCCGAGGACGCGTGCCCGCAGCCGGACGCGCCCGCCGTCGCCGGCGCCGGGCCGGCGGTCATACCCGACATGGATGACGCGCCCACCCCGCACGCGTTCACAGTCGAGGTGGTGGACCGGTTGGAGCACGACACCACTGCCTTCACCCAGGGACTGGTGCACGCCGACGGCCTGCTCTACGAAAGCACTGGGCTCTACGGCGAGTCCGACCTCCGACTGGTCCAGCCCGAGACAGGCGAGGTGCTCCTCGATGCGGCCATCGAGGAGCAGTTCTTCGGCGAGGGTCTGGCCATGCACAATGGGCGGCTATTCCAGCTCACCTGGCAGGAACAGCAATTGTTCGTGTGGGATCGATGCACCCTCGACGAGCTGGACCGGATGGACTACACGGGCGAGGGTTGGGGGCTGGCCAGTGACGGCGAGGTGCTCTGGCGCAGCGACGGCTCTTCGCTGCTGCACCAACACGATCCCGACACGTTCGAGGTCATCGACACGGTCGAGGTGGCCGACCGCGGCGTCGCTCTTGCGCGTCTCAACGAACTGGAGTTGATCGACGGCCAGATCATGGCCAACGTCCTCGGCGAGCCGTGGATCGCTGTGATCGATCAAGAGAACGGCGAGGTCACCGGATGGGTGGACGGCACCCCGCTGGTCGACGAGGTCGGGGCGACCGACCACAACGATGTGCTGAACGGCATCGCGGTTGACCCGGAGACGGGGCGGCTGTGGCTCACCGGCAAGCGGTGGCCGACGCTGTTCGAGGTGCGCATCGTCCCCGGCGGCGACCTGCCTCCGCCGGGCCTGCTCTGAGAGACAGTCAGCCTGACCGGCCCGACGGTGCAGGGCCGGCTGCCTCGAGGAACGTGATGACGGCAGCGACGCGGCGGTTAAGATCACGCTCCTCGCTCAGACCGAGCTTCTGAAAGATCGCGCCGATATGCTTCTCCACTGCCCGCTCGCTCATGAAGAGCACCTGGGCGATGGATGAGTTGTTCCGACCCGTGGCCATCTCCTGGAGTACAGCGCTCTCCTTGTCGGTCAGCGTCGTGATTGGCGAACGTGCCTCGCGGGTCTTACGAGCCACAAGCCCCTCGACGACCCTGGGATCGAGCGCCGATCCACCGCGCGCCACCTCCTGCATTGCTCGAACGAGTTCGTCTATTGCAGTGACACGGTCCTTGAGCAGGTAGCCGAGACCGGCGACTCCGTCCTCGAGCAACTCGAACGCATACTCCTCCTCGGCGTACTGCGAGAGTACGACCACGCCGGTTTCCGGATGATCGGCGCGGATACTCTTGGCGACGTCGATGCCTTCGGTCGTGAACGTCGGTGGCATCCGGATGTCGGTAAGGACGACATCTGGACGAAGCTCGGCAACCTTTTCGAGCAGCGCACGCGGATCGCCCACGACTCCGATCAAATCGACGTCGTCGACCTCGGCGAGCAGTGCGGCCGTGCCCTCGCGGACGAGGTAGTTGTCCTCGGCGAACAGGACCCTTAGGGCCATAACCGTGGACTATAGACCGCCGGCCTTAACCAACCTCTGAACGTCGCACCGATGCTCGGGCGGGCTGACCGCATTCGGCAATGCGGCCTACACCCTGGGGGTCCACCAGCTCGTCTGGCAGCTTGAGCAATGGAGGTGGTGCCGCCGTGGCACTCGTGCGGGTGCTGATCGTCGACGACCAGGAACTGTTCCGCAAGGCGGCGTCGGCCGTGGTCCGGTAATCGGAGGGGTTCGTACTCGTCGGCTCGGTCGCGACCGGTGAGGAGTCGATCCCTGCGGCCCGGCAGCTACGGGCAGACCTGGTCCTGATGGATGTCAACCTGCCTGGCATCGACGGGTTCGAGTCGACACGGCGGCTATGTGCCCTGGGTGCGGCCCCTGTCGTCATCTTGCTCTCGACGCACGACGAGGGTGAGTTCGGCGATGACGTGCAAGACTGCGGCGCCGCCGCCTATGTGGCCAAGTCGGCATTCGGGCCGGACACACTCGCATCAGCCTGGGCGAACTCGGCATGACCAGCGCCACGCGACGTTGGAAGCTCCAGCCGCAGAGTCGCAGACCCGGCCGGGCCTGCGCCAACCACGACCGTCCCGCTCAGCGCCTCCACCCGGTCGACGACGCCCGGCCAGTCGGGCCCATCGGCGACCTGCTCATCGACTCCCTCGACGATCATCACCAAGCGGTCCCCGTCAAAACTCAGAATGAGCTGTCCGGGCGCCGCCCGCATAGCCGAACTCATCGCAGCCCGCGCACAGAGGTAGGCGGCAGTCTCCACTTGGGCGTCGAACCGCCGCTCGGCTGACGGCGCGACGTGTAGATCGAAACCCGCTCCTAACCCACCGAGAGCCGCCGCCAACCCGCGACGCCGCAGGACGGCAGGAACCGGGCCGTGGCTGAGACGGCGCAGCGCGTCCAGCGCTGAGTTCGCCGCTGAAATTTGGCGGTCTAGCAGCGCTTCAATTCGGTTGCTGTCAGCGACAGTGACCAAGTCCGGCAGGTCGTCGACGAGAGGTCCCAGATGGCTGAGTACCTGAGTGTCGATGGCTGCTGACAGTCGCCTGCGCTCATCATCCCGGGCAGCGACCAGCCGGCGGCGCGAGACGGCCAGCTCTTCTGCGCGCCGGCTGACCTGCTCGACACTCAACTGCAGCTCCGCCTCCAGCCGCGCGTTGCGGAACGCGAGACCTAGCTGATTGCCGAAGTCGGTCAGCAGTCGACGGTCATAAGCACGCAGGTTGCGACCGGGTGCCGATGACACGGCGATGCGACCAAGCCTCTCGCCCCTGTCGGTCACCGCGAGCTCGAAGTCGTCGCTTCCACCGGCGGCGGGTGGCCACTCGGAACTCAGCTGCTGTCCGTCCCGGAGGTCAAGCTCCACCCGGCTCCGGCGAGCGGCCACGCTCTGAGCCGTCGCTTCGGCGACTCGGGGCAACAGCTCCGATGCTGACGGGCTGTCGCCCAGCTTCGCGATGAATCCCGAAAGCGCCTCGTACGGTGCAGCACGGGTTCCGTACACGGCACGGTCAGCCAGTCGTTGAACCCTCGTCCGCACCGGCTGGAACGCCACCGCCACAAGTGCCGTGGCGACCAGCGCCGGCCAGAACGCACCGGCGGCACGTTCACCGAGAACGGCGCCGATTGCCACGACCACAGCGATGTACCCAGCTGTGACGAAGGCGGTGACCGCGGCGAGCACGATGGCGCGGCTGATGATCAGGTCGATGTCGTACAGCCGGTGCTTCAGGATGGCGAAACCGGCCGCGACGGCCGCGCCGGCGAAGCTCAGGTGCAGCGGCAGCAGCAACAACCACCCGGGGGCCCGTCCGAACAAGGCAACGTCGTACGCCGTGACGGGAAGCACGAGGCTGACCGCGGCCACCACGCAGGCGGTGGCGAGCCAGCGCAACTGCTGACGCTGCTCGCCATGCGCTCGCCGCATCCGTACCACGACCGCAGCAGCGCCGGCAAAAAGGATGATCAGGGCTCCAAGGCCGCGGGTCTGCAGGATGGCTTCCGCAACCGCGGGGCGCGCAACGGGCACATCGGGCTTGCCCAGATCCCGCGGATCCACCGCGACGACCATGGCCGTCACGAATAGTGCGAGCCACCCCCAAGCGGCCCAGACCACAGGTCGCCACCTGGACGTTGGCGGCGTTCCGTCCGGGAACAGCAGAAACAACATGCCGATCAGCAGCACGGGCAGCGGTAGATCAACAATTTCGACGAGCCACGCGGCGACCTGCCCTGCCGCGTACGGGCCCAGGTCGCCGCCGTCCAGAATGTTGTCGGCGTACATGATCAATGGATCGTCGACCGCTATGACCAGGCCAGCGGCAACGAACAGCCAACCCACCCGATGTCCTGGGTGCCGCGTCACGATCAGCGCACCAGTGGCCGTCCATAGAATGCTGCCGATGGTCAGGACGGGCCAGCCGACCGTCCTGTCCTCGGGATACGCGAAGAACATCCAGGTAAGCAGCACTCCGAGCCCGGCGCTGAGCCCACACAGACCCCACGCCACCCGACCCTGCCAGGCTCCCATTACGGCTCCCCTACAGCCACGGCGTTGGCAACGCCCTGAACAGGTGAGCGGGGCACCCGCGCGATAAGCGTGGTACCGCGGCCGGGCAGCGATTCGATCGCGAGTGTGCCTCCTATCGACTCGATGCGATCGTGCATGTTGGCCAGGCCTGATCCGGTCGTAGCCGTCGAGGCGAACCCATGGCCGTCGTCCGCAACGTCCAGGCACGCTTCGCCTGAGGATGTCAGCCGGATGGTGATTTGGGTGGCTCCCGAGTGCTTGGCTGCGTTCTGCATTGCCTCGAGGCTGCAGAAGTACAACGACGCCTCTACCTCACCCGGAAGACGGTCGACGATCGAGGATTCGATCTAGACCGGGATCGGGCACGCTGAGGCCGCAGCGCGCAGTGCCGGTTCGAGGCCCTCTTGGGCCA
>DATHUM010000308.1:0-3702 GCA_035462225.1 Jiangellaceae bacterium
CAGCCATCACGGCTCCTTTCGTTGTGCTGTCCCTCCGGCAGCTCGATCGTGAGTCGGCTGCCGTCCGGAAGCGACGTGAAACTTTCGCCCTGGACGCGTCGCGTCGTCGACTGTCCGGCGGCCGAGTCGACCGAGAGCTGCACGGCGAGCGGTTCGGATTCTCCGACCGTGTCGACCTCGTGTGTCCAAAGTCTGAGCTGATCGATCCGCTCGGCCGCCAGGTCAACGGTTACGGTCCTCGTCCGCCGGGGTAGATCGACCGCGCCCCTGCGATCTGGCGGCAACGAGTCATGACCGTCGGCAATGACGGGCACGGCGGCGGGCGCTCCGCTCGCCATGACACGTATCCGGTACCTGGCTTGGTCGCGATCACGACGCAGTTCAACGCTGAGCAGCGGGCGCATCGCGTCGGTGCGGAGCACATGCGCGGTCAGAGCCAGCCCGATCACGGCCGCCGCCGCTGCGGACACTCGGGCTAGCGGTGTTGTCCAGATCACTGTGGCGTGGGCCAGCAGAGCCAGTACGAACACCGCGTACACCGCCGCGCTCAACAGGCGGTTCGCAAGCCAACCGGCTGCGGGCTCGGGAACACCGTCACCGCGCCGCCGGGCGGATGCGAAGAGCAGGACTGGAATCACGCCGGCGATGAATGGTACGGCGAGCGTGCCGGCGGCACTCAATGACCCGGTGAACGATTCGCGATTCGTCACGAGCAGCGCTTCGGCGACCGCGAAAACCGCCACGAGCGGGGCGATGGCGGCCAACCGCGCAGCGGGGCCATCGACACGGATCAGCTCACGTGCTTGGAAGTGGAGCCCGAGTGAGAAATGCACAGCGGCCATTCCCATGGCCAGGACGACGAAGACCGAACCGACCACGAGGACCAATGGACCGGTGGCCTCGGCAAGCGGCTCGAGTGCAGTTCCGGTCTCGTCCACCAGCCTAGCCGGCGCGACCGCACCGGTGACCGCGACCGTCCACACCGAGTACAGGACAGCGGCGGTGACCATACCCGCAAGCGCGCCGCGCCGCAATGACCGCCCGCCGGGCTCCCGGCGAAGCACGACTCGAGCACAGTTCGCGACCGACGTGTGACCGAAGAACGCGAGCAGCACGACGCCGAACGCGGCAGCCGCGAGGGTCGGATCAAACGACTGCCCGGCCGAGCCAAGTGTCAGGTTGGCCGCGTCAAGGTCGGCGAACGCGAGTCCGGACAGCACCAACAGGATCACCACGTTGATGCCTCCGACAAGCAGCGCCGACGCCACCGTGGCGTCCAGCCGGCCACGCCAGACGAAGCCGGCGGTCACAACGAATAGCACGAGCGCCCAGCCGGGTGCCGGCACGCCGGTAGCCGCGTCGAGCACTGACGAGAAGCCGACGTAATAGGCGAGCAGTGCGACGACCGCTATGGCGACCATCGCGACGGAGAGCACCATGCGAGCGGCGGATCCCAGATAGCGGCCGACCACCTGGCCGAGGTACGCGCCGCTCCACCGCACCGGCCCGGTTCGAGTCAGTGACTCAGCGATCTTCGCCACCGTGACGACATTGACCGCGCCCAGCAACACGATCAACACCACGCCGGCCAGCGCGCCGATACCGGACAGGGCGATCGGCAACGCGAGCACGCCCGCCCCGACGGTCTGGGTCAGGGTCAGGCCGAACGACGTCCAGAATGGCGAAAGGTGATCCAGCCGGGCCACGAAGCGCGCCTGCGCCCACCGTACCCGCTCTCTCCACCCGATCCGGTCAGCCCACAACTGGGCCGGGGAGAGGCCGTGGCGGATCTTCAGCGCCTCGGCAACGTCGACGTCTCCGAGTCCTAGGGCAGCTCGCAGGCCGCGGACGTCGGACTCCCGTGCCGGGTACTTCGCCGCGAGCCGCCGAGCGAGATCCGCGCGGGTGGCGGCGTCCGCCGGGACAATGTGCGCAAGAGCGCCGGCGAAACGCTCAAGGTCCTGCACCCGCACTGATGCCGGCACCTCTCGACTTACGGCGAGCGCCGCGAGCAGTCCCCGCTCCCTCGCTTCTACCAGGTCGTCGCAGATCGCCGGCGTCGTCGCGTCCGCTGCGCGTCGCACCAGGTAGGCGACTCTGCTCTCGATGGCGAACAGCAACGTACTGGCCCGCCGGCCGCCCAACCCTCCGAGCAGCTGGTCGCGCGACACAACCTCCGCCGGCTCACTCATCAGCGTGACTCGTTGAGTACGTAGTCCGTCACCTCGCCGACGGCGGTGGTGAACGGATGGCCCGGGTACCGCAGCGTGAACACGTCCGCACTCGCCAGCGACATGACGGCATCGTCGTGAGGGATCAAACCGACGACGGGCGCCCCGTACGCCTTCTCGACCGTGGCGCGCACGTCGGCGGGATCCAGCGCTTGGGGCACCTTGTTGACGACTAGCGCTCGCCGTGGCACGCCGAGGTTGTCGGCCACCTCGACGATCACTCCCGTGCCCTCGTAATCCTGTTGGTCCGGCCGCAGGACCATCAGCACGGTGTCTGAAATCACCAGAGCGAGAAGCGTCTCCTCACCAAGTCCGGGGTGGGTATCGACCAGCAAAATGTCCAGACTCAGGTCGTCGACCAGCTCACGCAGCCCCCGAACCAACTGCTGCGCGTCGTAACCATCGCGAAGCACGCGGCTTATCTCACCGGGGCGGACACTCGACGGCACCAGGTGGATCGAGCCGGCCAGGGCTTGTGGCGTCACATCATGCGCAACCTCGCTTATCGGCCGGTCGGCAAAGAGGTGGTCGTTCAGCGTCGCCTGGATTTGCGGACCGGCCAGGCCGAACAGCACGTGGATCCCTGGAGACTGGATATCCGTATCGACCACGCCGACGTGCCGGCCCTGCTGGGCAAGCTGAACCGCCAGGTTGGCGGTGAGGTTGGACTTACCGGTCCCGCCCCGGAAAGAGTGAATGGAAACGACGCGGACCATGTCAGCACCCCCAGGCCGCAGCGTGGCCTCAGCCTACCTTCCGCGCTGGATGGGCGGAACTCGGCTGATCGACACTGTCCAGGTAATGCGGTCGAAAGTGCCGATCACGAGATGCGGTCGATGACCAGCGGTGGGAGGTCGGGCCGGGAACCGGCCGGGGCGATGTCGTACGCGCCGTCCAACGCGGCCAGCGCCCGATCGAAACGCTCCGGCTCGTCGGTGTGCAGGGTCAGCAACGGTTCGCCGCCGCGGACCACCGCACCTGGCTTGGCATGCATCTCGATGCCGGCACCGGCCTGCACCGGATCCTCCTTCCGGGCGCGCCCGGCACCGAGCCGCCATGCCGCGACACCGACCGCCAGCGCGTCCAGGCGCGTAAGGACCCCATCAGCCGGGGCCAGGACGGTGTGCAGCTCGCGAGCGACCGGTAGTGGCGCATCGGGGTCTCCACCTTGAGCCCGCACCATCGCCTTCCACACGTCCATCGCCGAACCGTCGTTCAACGCATCGGCGGGATCGCGCTCGTCGACACCGGCCGCGGCGAGCATCTCGCGCGCCAGGATCACGGTCAGCTCGACCACGTCGTCCGGGCCGCCACCGGCCAACACCTCGACCGACTCGCGAACCTCGAGCGCATTGCCGGCGGTGAGGCCTAGCGGAGTCTGCATGTTGGTGAGCAGGGCAACCGTATTGACTCCGGCGTCGTTGCCCAGATCCACCATCGTCCGGGCCAGCTCACGCGCCGAATCGACGTC
>DATHUM010000309.1:0-5337 GCA_035462225.1 Jiangellaceae bacterium
GGACCGATGCCGCCGCCGCTGTTCGGGTCGTTCTCGGCGTTGCCTGGCACCGCACGCCGGCGCCACTGCGGGAAGCTCGCCGCTTGGCGCGACTGGCTCGGGCACGTGATGGGCGTTGACGGCCACGCCGGTGTGCCTTCCGACGCCACCGCCGGGCCGTTCGACCCTGGCAACACCGAGTCCCACGGCGTGACGGTGGTCGGGACTGAGCACGCACAGGTTGGCGGGACGGAGCATGCCCATGGTGGGTGCGAATGTGGTACTCGGAACTGGACCACTCGGCCTGGCGGTGGCAAGGCACCTCGCCAAGCAGGGCGAGCCGGTACGTGCGGTGAGTCAGTCAGGGCGGGCTGAGGCTCCGGCGGGCGTGGAGTTGGTCGTGGCCGACGTAACCGACCGAGATCAGGCCGGGCCGGTCTTCGCGGGCGCTCGGGTCGTGTACCACTGCGCAAGTCCTCCGTACCACCGTTGGGCAAAGCTGCATCCTCCTCTGATGGAAGCGGTCATTACGGGTGCGGCGACCACGGGCGCCAGGCTGGTCTTCGGAGACAACCTCTATGCCTACGGACCCGTCGATGGCACGGTTGCGGAGGATCTGCCCCATGCAGCCACCGGGCCCAATGGCAGGGCACGAGCCCAAATTGCGGACGCCGTGCTGACCGCGCACCGGAGCGGACGGGTCGAGGCGGTGATCGGTCGTGGATCAGATTTCTTCGGCCGGCATGCCCGCATGAGTACCGTCGGCGACCGAGTGTTCGCCCGTGCGGTGGCCGGCAAGCCGGCACAGGTTCTGGGCAACCCCGACGTTCCGCACTCGGTGACGTACCTGGAAGACTTCGCGAGAGCACTCGTGGACCTAGGGCAGCGTGACGATGCAGCGGGCGAGATCTGGCATGTCCCGTGTGCCCGCCCGGTCACCACGCGACGCTTCGTCGATATGGTCTTCCAGGAGCTGGGACGTCCGGCTCGGGTCAGCGTTGCCCCGGAGTGGGGGATCGCGATCGCCGCCCTGTTCAATCCGACCTTGCGGGCGGTTCGAGAGCAGCTCTACCAGCATCGACGGCCGTGGGTCGTCGACAGCAGCAAGTTCGAGCGTGCCTTCGGTTGGCAGGCAACTCCGCTTCCCGAGGCCATCCGGGCGACTGTGACCTGGTTCACCAGGCAGTCCGGGCGCGCGAGCTCGCAGACCTAGGGCAGGCGCTCCATCTCACGCCGGATCCGCTCTTCGGTCAGCGGACGACGGAACACGTCCATGGCGTGGAAGAACAGCCCGACCCCCCAGCCGGCGAGTAAGAAGATCGGCCAGAAGAACCCGGCGCCGGTGAGGAACCACACCATCACGATCAGCGCGTTGATGAGAACGTAAGCAGTCAGGTGAGACCAGAACTCCGAGCGCTTCTTGAGCCGCTCTATGGCCTGACTGCGCAGCTCGGCATCGTGGTTGTGCAGAGTGGACATCTCAGCCTCCTTAGTCGTGACGGGTCGGCTGTCGCGGGCGGTACGTCTTCACGACCGCTCTACCGTGAGCGTGCCTCTCCCGGCGCGGTCACCGGCAGGGTCCTACTGCTCTGACCAGCGGGACCATCCGCCCACGTATTCAAGCCGCCCAAAGGCCGGGCCGCAGCCAACCGTCGGGTGCCCGATGGATGCGCCGCATCACCACAACGAGCCAAGCCGCGCCGAAGATCACGATCACGCTCCAGATGGCGGTCTCGGCAACATTGATCTCACTGCCTTCGGCGTAGCCGAACCCGTTCATGAATATCAGCGCCAGGCCGACCGTGGTCATCTTGACCAGCAGCAGCGTCGCCAGCACAGGCGCCACCTGATGACCGCGAAAAAGCAGTACTCCGGTAGCGATCATCAGTGGCAGCACAACAGCTAGGTCTAGGACGTGCACCGTATTGGGGATGTCGTAGACGATCAACGCCTCAGGCACCTCGCCGAGGATCGCCGGCAGGATCTGGGCCAGCCACAGGCTGGCGAACAGGGCACCGACGGCGAGCAGGAACGCGCCGAGACGGCGGCGCGGGAACTCGGTGAAAGCAGCGGACGCAACCGTGACGTCGATCCTCATCAGACCATTGAGCACACCGTACGACGCGAGCCCGATCGCTGCGACGTACAGCAGGAACACCTCGTTGAACGGCGTGACGACGTACATCAAATACGTGTAGGCGATGTAGAACAGCAGGGCCAGCCACACGATGTGCGCGCGCAAGGATCCTGCTCGTGCGCGCATGCCCGCCCACAGCAGCACCGGGACGGTCAGCAACGTGAGCAGGTCCTGACCCCGTAGCGTCTGCGGCAACGTCTCCCGGACTCCGGGCGGTGCCCGGTACGCGCCCTCGACCAGCAACCCGTACAAGGTCACGGCCAACACAACGACGGCGACGCCCACCGAGTACCACAGCGGCAGGACCGGTGGCTTGCCTGCGTCATCCGGCTTCGGCACTGCATCGGCGATCACGAAGCGAGTGGCCATGAGTCAGCTCATTTCCGCGCGGCCCCACCGGCCGATGACACGGATCCAAGGGACACCGATGGCCCGGCGTCGGACACCGCTGGCGCTCTCAGGTTGGCGAGCAGCAGAACGAGCGCCGTGACGTAGGCGAGCGCGATGACCGGCTCGAAGGGGTCGAACGCGCTTGCACCAGGGATGTCGGCGCTGACTTGGACCAACAGCGCGATCATGTATCCGATCTGGTGCACCACGCCGGCCACGAGCAGCATTGTCGCCAGGGTGTATCCCCACGGCTTGCGGCGCCACAGCAGCACCGCGGCGAGGAGGTACGCAGGGACGAGCAACGACAGGTCCAGAGCGTGTCCGAGCCGGGTGATGACGAAGGGGACGACGAGCTCGGACGTCTCCTCGGGGAGTTGTCCGGTGGCGACGAAACGAATCGCGGCGGAGACCCACATCGTCCCGAGCGCGATCGCGAGCAGCGCCAGGATCGCGCTCACGGTGCGCACCGGGGTGCGTTCGGCAAAGCGGCGAGCCAGCCCATGGACGTCGAGATGAGTCAGGGCGAGCGCCAATGCGTATACCGAGACGGTGAAGACGGCGATGTGGAGCAAAAAGACGGAGTTGTACTGGGTGCCGAACAGGTACAGGGCGTAGTTGTAGACGCAGTACGCCAGCATGCCGACCCAGAGCAATTGGGCGCGTGGCCTCGTCCGGATGGCGGGCAGCAAGGTGGCGCCGAGGACCGGTGCCACGACGACGAGTGCGATCAGGTCGTAGCCGCGCAACATCGCCACAAGCGACTCGTCGTCCTCGTAGAGCCCGCCGATCAGCAGGCCGGCGGCCGACGCGGCGACGATGAGGACCGCCGCGATGGCAGATAGCAGCCGAGCGGCGCGCAGGCCGGTGCGCTCACCCACTCCAAGGCCCGCCCGTCGCCGTGCGCCGCTGGTCTTCGCGGCGTCGGAGGTCCGCAATGCTTCGGTGCTCATCGCCATCACCCCGCACGTCTTGCCGGGACGGATCTCCCACCCAGCATGCGCGGGGACGGCGGCCTCAGGCAGGGTCCAGAGTCCTTCGGCCGGCGGACGTACGTCCCTGCGATCTCACCGGTCGACCACGATCACCTCGTGTTGGCCGGCGGTCGGTGGGATCCCGGTGTCGAACTTGGCGTTGACGAGGGCCAACCTGTTCCCATGCCGGGCTACCGTGGTCGGCACCTGGAACGCGGGATGTGTGATCACCTTCTCGACGGTCGCCGACGACAGGTCGGCGCTGAGCCGCAGCTCGGTCACCTGGTTCAGGAAGTTCTGCACCGCCCAGAGCCGCCCGGCCTCGAGCAGGATGCCGTCGACAGCCGGAACGTCGGCACCGGCGATCGGTGCGCTCGAACCAGTGGCAGGGTCGACCGTGTAGAGCGTCGCATCGCCGCTGTGGGCGACGATCAACGTCTTACCGTTCGCGGTGGCGGCGATGCCGTTGAGGTTGAAATCACCGGACTGGTTCGCCGCCGGCCCGCTCAGGACCAGAGTGGCCGGTGCTCCGACCGACCCGTCCGGTGCGATCGGGACACGGTAGAGATGCGGGTGAGCAGAGTCGGTGAACCATGCCGCATCGCGCGTTACGGTGACGTCGTTGACGAAGGTGCCCAGCGCGGGGTCGATCAGCGGTAGGACCGCCACGTCTTCGCCCGTGGTGATGTCGTAGACGTATCCCATGCCGGTGGCACCACCGGCAACGAAGAGCAGGCCGTGACGGGTATCGGCCGCCATCCCCACGGCCATGCGGCCGGCAGGCGCGTCGACGAACAGCGAGGTCGACCCGGAGCGAAGATCACCTCGATAGACGTCGCCCAGAACCAGATCGCCGGCGTAGAAGGTCGATCCCGCACCGACCGCGATGCCTTCCGCGGAGCTCGCTCCCTCTATCACGATGACCTCGGGGAAGGGCTGCGCCTCGGCGGCCCCCGCCATGGTGCCTGCCACGAGGACGCCGGCAACGGACAGCCCGCTGAGTAGACGTCGCATGATGAACCTCCTTGCGCGGTGACACCGCATGTTCGGTAGCACGGTGCCGGTGGGCGGTACGTTCACGGCGTTCACCACCCACCGTCGCACAGACCGGCCCATCCGTCGGTTAAGGTCCACGTGTCGACGGACATCGGGAGTGCGTAACGTGATGATCTGTGCTGGTGCATTCCAGCGACGTCTCGGTCGCCGTGCGGCGCACGGGGCGGCGATGCTGCTGTCAGGCTCTCTCCTGGTCGGGTCGTTGATCGCATGTGGCGCCGAAACGGATCCGGCGGTCGACGCGGCAGCGAAGGTCCGTGGGGAGACGATTCGAACGCCCACCCCCGCCGCCACTCCCACTGCCGCCGAGACGCCGTCCGAAGAAGCCGACCCAGAGCCGCAGGCCGAATCGCTCGACGAGCCGTACACCGTGCGGATCCCGCGGATCGGAGTGGATGCGCCGGTCGTGTCGATCCACGTCAACGACGACCGGGTGCTCGTTCCGCCCCGCGAGCTCTCCGTCGTAGGCTGGTGGAGCGAGGGCGCGGCGCCGGGCGCCGCCCGCGGCTCGGCGGTCCTGGTCGGCCACTCGGCACGCGCGGGTGGCGGAGTCTTCGACGACGTCGGTGAGCTACGGCCGGGAGACACGATCGAGGTGCTCGGCACGAATAATGCTCTGACATATACGGTCGAATCGGTCGAAGTCCTGTCTAAGGAAGACCTAGCCCGCAACGCGGAAGAGATCTTCGACCAGGGCGGGCGAGGCCGGCTCGTGGTGATCACCTGCGAGGACTTCGACGGTACCTCGTGGCGGTCGAACATCGTGACGATCGCTTCTCCCGCTTGACCGCGGAGGGGTGCGGG
>DATHUM010000310.1:0-6443 GCA_035462225.1 Jiangellaceae bacterium
CGTGGCGGACGTCGGGCCGGATCATGGCCGGGCCCTGGCCGCCGACCACCCGGCGTGGCTGGAGACGCTCCTGGCGCTGCCGCAGGTGCATCTGGTCGTCGACGGCTACAACGTCACGAAGCTGGAGTGGGGAGCCATGCCGCTGGAGGCCCAGCGCACCCGGCTGGTCCAGGCCCTCGGTGCCCTGGCGGCCCGCACGGGTGCCGAGGTCACATGCGTATTCGACGGCGCCGACGTCTCGGTTCCGCCACCGGTCGGCCCGGCCACCGGGGTTCGGGTGCGCTTCAGCCCGAAGGGGGAGACGGCGGACGAACTGATCCGCCGTCTGGTGCGAGCGGAGCCGGAGGGGCGTGCGGTCGTCGTGGTGTCCTCCGACCGCGAGGTCGCAGACGGGGTTCGTCGTTCCGGGGTCCGGCCGCTGCCCGCCGAGGCGCTCATCGGGCTGATCGGCAGTTGAGCCGTTTAGCCGGGCTCTCGGGGTGATCGGCGGTTGAGCAATGCGGCTGGGCACATGGGCTGATCGGCGAACAGTACGACCGGCCCGCTCGGGACTGTCGGACCCTGCCCCTAGCGTGTCTCCAGATCGCGGCCGCAAGGGTGGCCGCCCGACGGAGGTGAGGCAGTTGCGATGCTCATCGACTGCGATGCGTGCGAGGTTCGTGGACTGGCCTGTTCGGACTGCGTAGTGTCCGTTCTGCTCGGAGTTCCGGACGAGGGTGCCGAGCTCGACGAGACCGAGCAGGTGGCGATCGACGCGCTCGCTCATGCGGGGCTGGTTCCACCACTGCGGCTGGCCGTGGCGGCACGTCGTGACGGGGAACACGCCGATCCCCACCGGCGGGGACACTTGCCCCGAGCACGGTCGGCTAGCTAGTCTGCCCGAGGCGCCTGCTCCCCCCTGCCGGCCGACGGCCGACGAGCAGGCCGCCGCTTGAGGAAAGGACAGGCGTGCCCGAGCTGCCCCGCCGGACCACGAACCCACCTGGCCCCACTCACACCCGACGCATCGGTCGTTCGCGCCGTTTCATAGTGGTGCTGTGCACCGCAGCAGTCGCGACTTTCGGTGGCATCACGTCGGCCCAGGTGGGTTATGCCGATCCCGATCTCACCCTCGAACAGGTCAAGGAGAAGGTCGACGAACTGCACCATGAGGCCGAAGTAGCGGCCGAGCGGTACCACCAGGCCACTGACGAGCTCGAGGACATCGAGCGCCGGCTGGCCAAGGCTGAGCAGAACGTCGAGCGCCAGGAGGCTCGCCTCAACGAGCTGATCGCCGAGATCGGCGACTTCGCCGCCGCCACCTACCGGTCAGGCGGAATCGACCCGACGATGCAGATGCTGCTCGCCGACGACCCGGATGAGTACCTCGCGCAGGCGGCGGTGCTCGACGCGTATACGCGGCAGCAGGGTGAACAACTGCAGGAGGTCGCCGCCCAGCGCCAGCGGTTAGAACAGGACAGCCTGCTCTACGACGAACAGCAGGCCCGCCTCGAGGCGGTCCAGGATCAGCTGGCCGAGGAGAAGGCCGCTGCCGAGGAGTTGCTCGCGGAGGCGCAGCAGCTGCTGGACAACCTCGAAGCCGAGGAACGCGAGCGGCTGGAGGCCGAGCAGCGGGAGGCAGAGCAGGCGGCGCTGGCGGCCCGTGAGCAAGCGGCGGACCAGGAGAGTCGCAGCTCCGAGCGATCCTCGGACGAGCCCGCGTCCGGCAAGGGGCAGGCCGCGCTCGACTTCGCGCTGGCTCAACTAGGCGACCCGTACGTGTGGGGCGGCACCGGGCCGGACGGCTGGGACTGCTCCGGGCTGACTCAGGCCGCGTGGGCGGCCGCAGGTGTGTCGCTGCCGAGGTCGTCCTACCAGCAGATCGGGGTCGGCACCAGGGTGTCATGGGACAACCTGCGCCCCGGTGACCTGCTGTACTTCTACAGCCCGATCAGCCATGTCGGCATGTATGCCGGAAACGGGCAAATGGTGCATGCGGTCAAGCCGGGCACCCCGGTGAGCCTTGTCGAGCTCAGCGGCTACTACCAGTCGAACTTCGCCGGTGCGAATCGGCCGGGCTGATCAACGCGGCTAGTATCGTCGAGTGAGGACTACCGGCGCCGCGACGTGGATCGCGGCCGCCGTATTGTTCGCCGGTTTCATCGTGGTCGTCGTCTGGTCGACCCCATGGCAACCCTTTCCCGGCGCCGGGGTCGAGGTGATCCCTGCCGACCCCGAGCGTGATTTCACCGCGGCAGAGCAGGCGGCAGCGGCGCGGTTCCGGTCGGATATCCGGCCACCCGGTTACCTCAGTCTCGGCCTTGGGCTGGTGGTGGCGCTCGTGCTCGGGCTTACTTCGCTGGGATCCAGGATCGTCGAGGCGGCCGCGGCGCCGGTGGGCGGCGGCTGGGTCTGGCAGGTGCTGTTGGGCGGGACGGCGATCTTGTTGATCATGCGGGCGGCGACGTTGCCGTTCTCGGCATGGGCCGAGTCGGTGCGCCGGTCCTACGGGCTCTCCACCCGTGACTGGTCCGGCTGGCTCGCCGACGTCGGCCGTTCGTTCGGCCTGCAGGTCGGTGGGACCCTGCTGGCCTTGCTCGCGCTAGTCGCGCTCGCCCGGGCATGGCCTCGATGGTGGTGGGTACCCACCGCAGGCGGTGCAGCAGTCCTGGTGGTGGTCATTTCGTTCGTCTACCCCCTGGTAATCGAGCCGGTGTTCAACAAGTTCACTCCAATGCCGGACGGCGAGCTTCGCGCAACGTTGATGGAACTAGCCGATGCGGACGGGGTCGAGGTGGACGAGGTGCTCGTGGCTGACGCGTCGCGGCGCACGACGACCCTGAACGCGTACGTGTCCGGTTTCGGCGCAACTCACCGCATTGTGGTGTACGACACGTTGCTGGAACAGGCCACGAACGAGGAGATCCGGTCGATCGTGGCCCACGAACTCGGGCATACCGCACGCAACGACGTCCGCAACGGCACAATGCTGGGCGCGCTTGCCGCGGCGGCGGGTGTCTGTGTGTTGGCCGGAGTGCTCGCATGGCGCTGGCCATTGGAGCGGTCCGGATCGACCGGTCCGGCCGATGCGCGCGCCCTCGCGCTGGTCCTGGCGATCGTCACGGTGCTCGGCCTGGTCGCCGGTCCGGTACAGAACCTAGTGAGCAGGAGGGTCGAAACCCGTGCCGATGTGCACGCGCTCGATCTGACCCGCGACCCCGCGACCTTCGTCCAGATGCAGCACAACCTGGCCGTGACCGCGTACTCGGACCCGGATCCGCCGGCCTTGTTGTTCGCGCTGTTCGCCAGCCATCCGACCCATCCCCAACGCATTGCCCTGGCCAGAACCTGGGCGCAGCTGAACGGTGTGGCCGAACCGGCGGATCTGGCGAGGGGCGATTGATGGGCCGCACGCTAGTTGTCACCAACGACTTTCCGACCCGCCGTGGGGGGATCGAATCCTTCGTCTTCGCGTTGTGCAACCGGCTGTCCGCGGACGAGGTCGTCGTGTACACCGCGAGCATGTCCGGTGACGGCGAGCTCGATGCCCGGTTGCCCTACCCGGTTGTACGGGACCCCGCGTCGACCCTGCTACCGACACCGACGGTGCGACGGAGAGTCGGGCAGGTCTTTCGTGACCACGGTTGCGACTCGGTGCTGTTCGGCGCCGCCGCGCCGCTCGGCCTGCTGGCGCGGCCGCTTCGCGACCTGGGTGCCGGCCGCATCGTGGGGCTCACTCACGGCCATGAGACCTGGTGGGCCAAGGTCCCTGCGGCCAGAAAGGCGCTGCACAGCATCGGCGAATCGTGCGACGTGCTCACTTACGTCTCGGAGTTCTGCCGGCGCCGGATATCACCCGCCCTGTCTCACTCGGCCAAGGGGCGGATGGTCCGGCTGGCGCCCGGAGTCGACAGCTCGAGCTTCCGGCCCGGCCAGGGTGGCGCGCAGATCCGGGCCAGGCTGGGAATCGACCCCGGCCGGCCGGTTCTGCTTTCCGTCTCCCGATTCATCGCGCGAAAGGGCCAGGATTCGCTGATCCGGGCCACTCCGCGGATCATCGCCGAGGTGCCGGACGCGCTGCTGCTGCTGGTGGGCGACGGGCCATACCGGCGCAAGCTCGAGCGACTCGTCCGCGAGTACGGGGTCGGGGATTCGGTGATGTTCGCCGGCGCCGTGCCCTGGTCCGCCGCTCCGGCGTGGTTCGACGCCGGCGACGTGTTCGCGATGCCGTGCCGGACCCGGCTCGGTGGCCTGGAGCCGGAGGCACTGGGCATCGTCTTCCTCGAGGCGCAGGCTTCCGGGTGCCCGGTGCTGGTCGGTGACAGCGGGGGCGCGCCGGAGACCGTGCTCGACGGCGAGACCGGATACGTGGTCGACGCTCGCGACCCTGCCGTCATCGCGGCCCGGGCGGCGGAGTTGCTCGGTGATCCAGGGCTGGTCCGTGTGCTGGGCGACAAGGCGAGGGCGTGGGTGCAGGAGGAATGGAGTTGGGATCAATCAGTGGCGACGTTGCGTCGCCTGCTGGCATGAACGGCCGTCGGCCTGCCAACAGCGGCCCAGCGGCGGGCCGCCCTTCACTCCCCGTCGGTGTCGTCCAGCAGACCGGCACGTACCGCCGCCATGATGGCCTGGGCCCGGTTGGCCGCTCCGAGCTTGTCGTAGAGCTTGGAAACGTGTGTCTTCGTGGTTGATTCGCTGATGTAGAGCTTGCGGGCGATGCTGGCGACTCCCAGGCCTTCGGCGAGCAGGTCGAGCACCTCGCGCTCACGTCTGGTCAGTTGCGGGCCGGTGGGGTTGAGGCGGCGATGCATGGCGGCGGCGAGATCGTCGGCGACGAACGACGTCGGCTTTGCGGCGGCGTGGCGCGCGGCGGCCACCACGTCGTCGCTCGGAGCGCTCTTGGGAACGAACGCCGAGGCGCCGGCATCCAGTGCCGCGAACATCTGCTCGTCGCCGGCATACATGGTCAGCATGACGATGCCCACGTCGGAGCGGGCTTCTCGCAGCTTCTGAGCGAGTTCGAGGCCGTTGCCGTCCGGCAACCGGACGTCGATGACGCAGACGTCGGGGCGGAGGGTTTCGGCGAGCATCTTGGCCTCGGCGAGTGTTTCCGCCTCACCGGCCACGGAGAACTCTGCGTCGCGCTCGAATGCCCGCCGCAAACCCTGGCGGATCAGGTCGTGGTCGTCGACCAGCAGGACTGTCGCCGGCACTATCCACCCCCCTCGTCGACCCCAAGAGATACGTCCACGACGGTACCTCCCTCGGGCCGGTTCTCTATCAACAATGTCGCTCCCACCCGCCGGGCCCGTTCGGCCATGATGTCGAGCCCGTAGCGATCGCGAGCCCGGACGCCGAGCCCCATTCCGTCATCCGCGACCTGCACGCGCGCCGAGGGCGGATTGACCGCCACCGTGACCCACAGGTTGCGGGCACTGGCGTGTTTGCGGACGTTGGTGATGGCTTCCTGACCGATCCGCAGCAGTTCTGCTTCGACCTCGGGGCGGAGCCGCTCATGCGACTCCTCATGGACCAAATGGACGGTGAGTCCGGTCTGCGATCCCACTTGGCGAGCGTAACCCGCCAGGGCCGTCCCGATCCCGACATCGTCCGGGACGTCGCTGCGCAGATCGAAGATGGAATGGCGTAGGTCGGACAGAATCCGCGTGACCTCCTTGCGCAGCGTGATCGCCAGCGAGCGCGAGCCGGCATCTCGGGTGCGGGCTTGCAGGTCGTCGATGAGATACCCGAGAGACGCGAGCTCCTGGGCGATGCCGTCGTGGATCTCGCGGGCGAGCCGGCGCCGCTCTTCCCGGGTGGCTATCTCACGCACTTCGTCGAACAGCAGGGCGGTCTCCAGTCGCAGCGCACCGTCGTCTGTAGAGCGGGCGAGCCGGGCGAGTTCGTCAGGCGACGCCGGATCCGCTACGTCCGCCACGACAACCCCGATCGTGCGGTTCCCTACTCGCAAGGGGATGACCAGCCGGTGCCCGCGGCGGCGGTTGGCCGCGCTGGCCGGTGTCTCGGCCGTCCACGCGTCCAGCACCAGGGGGTCCTGCTCGGCCTTGGCCAGCCAGGTGTCGTCACCGCCGCGGCGGGCGAGCGGCAGCAGCATGCGACCCTCGCGGCGCACGAGCAGGGCGGCGCGCCGCGCCTTGGTGCGGCTGTAGACGTCGTCGAGCAGGCCGTTGGCGAGCGTCACCGGGTCGAGCCCGCCGGACAGCCGGCGCGATACGACCCGTAGCTCGGAGAGCAGCCGGTAGGCCGCGCCATAGCGTGTGACGTCCGCCGGCCGCATGGTCTGCTGGCGGCGCACCCAGGCACCGACGAGACCGGTGGCAAAGATCATCGGAACCCATGGCGCGACACTGACCAGACTGCCGGCGTCCAGCGGGGTGGGCCGCATGACCAGCCCGATGAGCAGGCCCGCCGTCCCCGCACCGGTACCCAGCGCAGCACCGCTG
>DATHUM010000311.1:0-10945 GCA_035462225.1 Jiangellaceae bacterium
TCTGGCGTACCCGACTCCGAGCAAGGCCTTGCGTCCGGGCTGGTCTGGACATCCGGGCAAGTCGGCGGGGCGCTGGTGCTCGCGGTGACGACCGCCATCGTAACTTCGGGCGCGTCCGGCGAGGTGTCCGCGAGCGGAATGCTGGCCCAGTTCCGCCCGGGCATCGTGCTGGTGGCATTCGTGGCGCTCGGCGGGCTCGCGCTCACCCTCCTACCGCTCCTTCGACGCGCACCCAGCACAGACCAGATCGCCGAACCGGCAGTCGAGCCGGCCAGCAACTAGGGCGGTGGCGTCCACGCGGTGCCGGCTTCACTGCGCCCGATGGGCGCCGGTGAGCCAAAAGTAGACACGGAAATTAAATGTCGTATAATCTAATTACATGACATTTAATCTTCAGAGGACGAACGTGACCGATCCGATCAATCGCGTTTCGGTGCTGAGCACCGGCTCAGTGGCGATCCGGCCAGAACACGTCGGCCCGACGTGGAAGAACACGTACGTGTGGTTGTTCACCTCGACCCGGTGGACCGAACCGCGACCCATCAACGTGTACGTGATCGAACATCGTCGCGGCCTGGTGCTCTTCGACACCGGGCAGGACCGGGCATCCGTTACAGCTCCCGACTACTTCCCCGCAGGGTTGACCGGGCTGGTCTACTCGAGGCTCGCCCGGTTCGAGATCGGTCCGAGCGAAACCCTGCCGGCGGGCTTGACTCGACTGGGATACCGCGTCGATGACGTACACACGGCCGTAATCTCCCACCTGCATCAGGACCACATCGGCGGGCTGCCCGCGCTGAGCAACGCCAACATCGTGATCAGCCGTACCGAATGGGAGACCCTCGAACGACCTTTGTCAGAGGCACGTGGGTTCCTGCGCAGACACATCGATTTGCCGGGGTTGCGCTGGCAGAGGATTGCCCACGAACCGCTCGGCGACTCCGCACTGGCGCCCTTCACAACAGGGCACGATCTGTTCGGCGACGGTTCCCTGATTGTGCTGCCTACGCCGGGCCACACCGAGGGGTCGGTGTCGATGCTCGTCCGACGGCCCGGGCGCGCACCGCTGCTGCTCGTGGGCGATCTCACGTACGACGCTGATTTGCTGGCCGCCGGCATGTTGCCCGGTGTGGGTAGGAAGAAGCAGATGCGAGCAGCGGTGAGCCAGGTCAACGCGCTTCGCCAGGCCATGCCCAACCTGGTCGTCCTCGCCGCTCACGACCCTCGAGCAGCTGACCTGCTTGCCGCTGTCGAGCCAGCAGGTGCACAGCTCGGATGAGACCGGCCGAAGAACTGCGCTACCTCATCTTGGCTATCCAGCGCGAAGGCAACCGCCGGTTAGCGGCCGACTTGCGTCCACTCGGCGTGACGCCGTCGCAGGCCGAGGTTCTGCGGGTTCTGGCCGATCATCAACCGTTGACGCTGCTCGGGCTCGGCGAGCTACTCGTGTGCGAGACCGGAGGCAGTCCCAGCCGGCTGGTCGACCGGTTAGTCACCGCGGGCCTTATCCAGCGGAAGACGAACCCGGCCGACCGGCGGCAGGTCACCCTCACCCTGACCCGCGACGGCGAAGGTGTCGCCGGCCGGGTCGCCGCCGTCGAACGCGATCTGTATCGGCTGATCGACGAAGGCACGACCGGCACCCCGCTGGACGACGCGATCGTCGTACTCCGACGCCTCGCGAGCCTCTTCCCGGCCGGCCAGGCCGTCGCACGCCGCGCCGACCTCGCGAAGGCGACGGCCCGATGACGCAAAGAACAGTGGGGCGCGGTGAGGAACGGCTGACCAAATCTGCCGGTTCAGCCCTGGAGTTGGACGCAGCAGCGGCCCCTGTGTGGCGCAAGTTCGGGCGTTACGTTACTAACCCGCAGCCCGTCGATCACTCCGCCGATCAAGGCAAGGTTCAGACCGCAGACCAGGTCGGTGTGATCGGTGGCCAGGCGGTCGAACGGACAGTTGGCCAACTGGACTCTGCCGCCTGACCGCTGCGGCTCGTATCCATGGCGGGCCAGCACGCGCACCGTACGCTCCAGTTCCTCGTGCTCGGGGCTGCCGTGGTCATCGTTCGCGAGAAAGCCGGCGGCCAGCCGGCGGCCGGCCTCCGCGGCCGCATCCCGCACCGATTCTGCGATGGGTACGCCGGCACGAATCGACCGGTCGATGGCAGTGGCGAGCACGTCACCTGCCAGCTCATACCGTCGGTCTGGCAGGGAGATCGAAAACTCGCGAGGCGACCGCCGGTAGAGCTTGGACGGCCGGCCTGCGCCCGGACCCGACCGGCCGGAGAGACGGCGAAACTCGACGTCGAGCAACCCGTCCTCGACCAGGCGGTCCAGGTGAAACTTCGCCGTGTGCAGCGGCAGGTCGACCGCTCTCGCGGCCTGCTCTCGGCTGACCGGTTCCTGCTGCGTCGCTACGTACCGGTAAAGCGCGCGGCGAGACGGCTCGGCCAGCGCGCCGATGGCCGCAACGTGATCGGAAAGCTCGTCAGGCACCGGACTCCATTCTAAAAGACAAATCTATTGACGAAACGGCTCCCTGCGTTCTAACGTCGAGAGTACTCCCTTTTAGAGGTATTGGAGGATGTCATGTCCCGGAACACCACGCCCACAGCATTGCCGACCAGGACGAACGACGGTGCACACCAGGCGTTCCTGCTGCTTCGCACGATCTTCACAGTCGCCCCGATTCTGTTCGGCCTGGACAAGTTCTTCAACGTACTGGTCGACTGGGAGCAGTACCTTGCGCCCTGGATCGACGACATCGTCCCTGGTGACGCAGGCCAGGCGATGCTGGCGGTCGGCGTCATCGAGATCGTGGCCGGCGTATTGGTCGCGCTCCGGCCCGCGATCGGCGGCTATGTGGTGGCGGCGTGGCTACTCGGCATCATCGTCAACCTGGTCACGATGGGCGAGTACTACGACATCGCGCTACGCGATTTCGGATTGCTGGTCGCGGCATTGGCCCTGGCCCGACTGGCCTCCTCCGCTTCCGGCCGGCACCAAACACGCCATCCTCACAACAGCTGAGAACAAGATTGTCCATCACTGTCCAGGTAGCCACTCCACTCGGTCCGGCCACACGAACCTCGCAATGACCGCAGGCGACGTTCTGTCGGGCCGCGTCGAACGGCCGCCGATTCAGAGAGATGGCAGGCTGGTGCCACTGATTTGGGCGCAGGCATCGAGCAACCCAAGCTGGATCGATTGATCGGCTGCTGCCTGGGGGATCGGAAGCTCTCGCATGTGTCGCAAGTAGCGACCGGAGCGCAGGGCCGCGGGCTCGTCGCTACTGGCCAGCCACACCTGGGTCTCCGATCCGGTGCGAACGTCGGTGGGCGCGCCGGCGCCGCCCATCTGCGTTCTCACCCACCCCGGGCAGACCGCGGTCACTACCGTCTCGGGAAACCGCGCCGCAATCGCCAGCGCCAAGGCGATGTCGCACAGCTTCGAGTCCTGATACGCGCCGGTCGCCGACCATGGCCTCCGGCGACGTTGGAGGTCGTCGAGGAGGATCTGACCTCCAGATGCCATCCCGGACGTCAGATAGACCAGTCGCGAGGGCAACGGGATGAGGGCGGTCAGGACATACGGAGCGAGCACGTTGACCTGAAAGGTGCGTTCCAGCCCGTCGACGGTTTCGACCCGCCTAACCGACTCATAGATGCCGGCATTGTGGATCACCGCGTCTATCGGTCCGAGGGATCGGACCTGTTCGGCAACGGCCTCGGTCTCGGCCAAGGAGGACAGGTCGCCCACCACGATTGGAGCGTTCAAGACCGACCTGCCCTGCGCGGCCCTGGATTGGCTGCGGGCATGCAGCACGACACGATGACCCGTCTCGTGAAGCATCTGAGCCGTGGTCAAACCGATTCCGGCAGTCGATCCGGTGATGAATACGGTCTTGCTCACGATTCCCGTTCCTTCGGGCCGCATGGGTGGGGCGACACCAGCCGAATCCAGCGGTCGAAGGAGACCAGGAATTCGCGAAGCTGTCGGCTCGTCGATTTGTGGACGATGTTCCGGCCCTCGTCGAACAATGTGGTGGCATCGCGCAGGAACAGCGTCGGCCGGGACAGCACGAGTGCCTGGGTCGAGGTCAGCACCTGGCGAAGCTGCGTCTGAGCGAGACGGGTTCCCCACGGCCCGGTCGTGACCCCGCTGACGGCTACCGGCTTACCGGTCAGCCCGTCGGGTCCGTCGGATCGCGACAGCCAGTCGATCACGTTCTTGACCACACCCGGCAGCGACTGGTTGTACTCGGGGGTGGCGATGAGCAGCCCGTCGGAACTGGCAACCGCTTCTCGGAGCCGCGCCACCCCGTCCGGCGGCGGATTCTCCACATCTTCGTTGAACACAGGAACCAGGTCGAGCGATTCGTAGACGGTGATCGACATAGCCGGTGGCGCCAGTGACACCGCGGCTTCGACAAGTGATCGATTGTACGACTGCCGCCGCAGGCTACCCGGTATCGCCAGGACACGCGTCACCCGATCGGTCATGTTCTCACCCCGGCTTGCGAGAACCGAGCGATCGAGAACTGCGCGATCGGTCCTATCGAGACCGCATAGAGCACTGTGCCCAGTCCTACCGGACCTCCGAGCAGCCAGCCCGCGACCAGGACGCTCAACTCGATAAGGGTACGCACCAGGCGTATGGAGCGGCCGGTACGGGCGGCGAGCCCGGTCATCAGACCATCGCGCGGGCCTGGACCAAGCCCTGCACCGATGTAGAGGCCGGTGGCGATGCCATTTGCGACGATCCCGGCGGCGAGCATCAACAGCTGCAATGGCAACTGTTCCGGCCGGGGAAGGACTGAGAGGGCGGCATCGGCCACCAGCCCGACGACCAGAGCGTTGGCCACCGTTCCGGGCCCGGGGCGTTGCCGGAGTGGGATCCAGGCCAGCAGCACGAGCACGCTGACGCCGTTCACTACCCAGCCGAACGAAACTCCTGTGCGCTGGCTGAGGCCCTGATGAAAGACGTCCCAGGAGTCGACGCCGAGCCCGGCGGTCAACATCGCGGCGATGCTTACGCCATAGAGAACCAGACCGGCGCCGAGCTGGGTCACGCGCCGCGGCGTCCCCCACGCATGCCGAGTAGAGACAGTTTCATGACACATCATGAGAACCTTAATGCATGACGCGTCATGAATATTCCGATAGTCTTTCATCGTGGCACTGCGTTGGCTTAATCCCACCGAAGAGCGGGCCTGGCGAGGGTTCCGCCGCATGTTCACCTTGCTCGAAGGGCAACTCGCGCGCGAGCTCACCGACGAGTCGGGGTTGTCGATGGCCGACTACACCGTCTTGTCGAATCTCGTCGAAGCCGAAGGCCGGACGTGGCGAATCACTGAGCTCGCGGACCACATGCAGTGGTCGCAAAGTCGGCTCTCCCATCAGATTCGCCGTATGGAGACCCGCGGCCTGGTCCGGCGCGAGGATGTGACCGAGGACGGGCGCGGCACAGTCGTGGTGCTGGCGAGGGACGGCACGAGAGCTATCGCTGCCGCCGCACCCGGACATTTTGCTGCTGTTCGACAGCACATGATCGAGCTGCTGACCGATGAGCAACTTCGAGTGCTGGGCGACATATCAGAAACCGTGATCGGACACTTGAGCAGCCTGGACCAGCGATCCGGCGGCTAGCCACCGCTGCGACGACGAATTTCGTACGGGTAGCACGTGCGCCGGATAGTATGAACGTGGGTGATAATGGCGGAAATCACCGCGCAATGGCTCTCAGGGTGTCCTACTGAACACGTCTGCGGGTGTCCACGGACTATGCTGAGCTTTCGCCGCACCTGGGCCAGCGGCGGGGACTACTGACCAGCTGGAAGCGATGGGCGAATGGAACAACGACCGGACCTATTGACCGTCTCGCGGGAGACCGCCGACGGTGGCCGGGCAGTTCGCTTACGCGTCGTTGGCGAGATCGACATGTCCACGGTCCCTACCTTCGAAAAAGCACTCTCATCGGCGCTCGATGAGAAACCCGATCGTTTGATGATCGACCTTTCCGAGGTGAACTTCATGGACTCGTCCGGCCTGAACGCGCTCGTCCGTGCCCGTAATGCCATGGAGGACACTGGGGTCGAACTCGTGATCTCCGGGGTGAGCGACCAGGTGCACCGCTTGTTCGAGGTCAGCGGACTCATGACCGCTTTCATGTTCGTGCATTCGTCGCATGAGTGAGCAGATCCTCAGGTTCAGCTTTGCGCTCAGCGGTCCCATGCAGGACAGACCAAGACTGGCGCGCCGCTGGGTCATGGCCAAGTGCACGGAGCTCCAGTTCGATTGTGCTGGCCTCGACCTACCGCTCCTGGTAAGTGAGCTCGTCACCAACGCGTGCCTCCACGGCGGCGATCCCGTTACCCTCCGCCTCGAGCTCAGCCGGACGAGAGCCCGGGTCGAAGTGGAGGACGGCGTCCCTGAGTGGCCCGGCATGCGGTCCCCGACCGATCGGGACCCGGGCGGACGCGGCTTGCTGATCGTGGATTCACTCAGCCACGTCTGGGGAATCGACCAGGCCGCTTCTGGAGGCAAGGTCGTGTGGGCCGAAGTGCTCATCAACGAGACCGGCCACGAGAGGGTCGGGTGCGTATGACCCCGCTAGCCGACGACGCCGAGCAGTTGCGGCGCCTGGAAGCTCTGACCGACCGAGCCCTGGCTCATCTCGACCTGGAGAGCCTGCTCGAGGAACTGTTGGTGCGCATCACCGACCTGCTCAAGGTGGACACAGCCGAGGTCCTGCTTGTGGACGGTAATACGAACGAGCTGGTCGCCACCGCCACCAAGGATCTCGAGGACGAGGTCCGCCAGGGCATCAGGGTGCCGGTGGGCCAGGGTTTCGCGGGCACGATCTTCGCAACCGGGCGACCTAGGACGATCGAGCGCGTCGACGAGTCGAACGTGGTCAGCCCGGTTATCCGGAGCCGGGGTATCCGATCGCTAATGGGTGTACCGCTCGTGGTGAACGGCGAGGTCATCGGTGTGCTCCACGTGGGTACCAGGTACCACCGAGTGTTCAACGACGACGACGTTCACCTCCTGCAGGCGGTGGCCGACAGGGTGGCCCTGGCGACCCAGGCCCGTCGGGCCGACGTGGAGCGGGTGGCATCAGTTGTTCTCCAGCGAAGCCTGTTACCCGGGCGGCTGCCGTCGGTCCCCGGTCTCGAGATGGCTGGGCGGTACCTACCGGGCGGAACCGGTGGAGTCGGCGGCGACTGGTACGACGTCTTTACCCTGCCCGGTGGTCGCGCCGGCGTGGCCATCGGAGATGTCGTCGGGCGTGGAATGCCGGCGGCGGTCGTGATGGGCCGGCTGCGCAGTGCTTTGCGAGCCTATGCCCTGGAGACGAACGACCCCGCCGAAGTGCTTGAACGACTGGACCACAAGGCACAGCATTTCGAGGCGGGCCAGATGACGACCGTTCTCTACATGGTGTTCGAGCCGGGAGCGAGTCAGGTGGCGTTGTCCTCGGCCGGTCATTTTCTGCCGCTCATGGCTATGCCCGGCCAGCCCACAGTCACAGTCGACGTCCCAGTGGACCCACCGCTCGGCACGCTGCGCGACGTGAAACGCGAAAGCGGTGTCATCTCGTGCCCCGAGGGTGCGGTGTTGCTTCTGTTCACCGACGGACTGGTCGAGCGGCGCGACGAGTCGCTCAAAGAGGGACTCCAACGCCTGCAGGCAGCGGTGACCGCGACACCGCCGAACTCAGTCTGTGAAGCCGTGCTGTTCAAGATGCTCGGCAGTCAGAGCCCGCCGGACGACATCGCCCTGCTCGCGCTCCGCCGGACTATCAGCAGCTTGGACGCATAGGTCGTCGCCGGCCTGGGCCGATCACGTGGTGGCCGATCGACGGAAGTGCCGCAGGTACTCGTCGACTTCCCGCAACAACCCGGCCTTGCGGTCGGTATCCATGAACGATGCTTCGATTCCTGCCCGGGCGATGTCGGCGACACCGTCGGTGTCGAGGTCCAGCAACGTGGCCGCGATCAGATACTCGTCGTTCAACGTCGTCGAGAACATCGGCGGATCATCGGAGTTGAGCGTCACCGGCACCCCGGCGGCTACGAGATCAGGCAGCGGGTGCTCGTCGAGTGACGGCACCGACCGGGTGCGGACATTGGACGTCGGGCAGATCTCCAGCGGGATGCCCTCAGCCGCGAGGTGCGCCATCAGCGCCGGGTCCTGTGCAGCAGCGATGCCGTGCCCGATGCGTTCGGCGCCGAGGTGGTTCAGTGCGTCCCAGACCGTCTCCGGCCCGGTCGACTCACCAGCGTGCGGCACGCTGTGCAGACCGGCGGCCCGGGCACGGTCGAAATACGAAGCGAACGGCGGGCGCGGCACGCCGACTTCCGGGCCGCCAAGCCCGAAACTGACCAGCCCGTCCGGCCGGATCCGCAGCGCGGTGTCCAGCGTCACGTCGGCCGCAGGGAATCCCGACTCACCTGGGATGTCGAAGCACCAGACCAGCTCGACTCCGAAGTCACGGCCAGCCCGGCGGCGGGCATCTTCGAGCGCCTCACAGAACGCCTCGGCCGCGATCCCCCGGACGATCGACGTGTACGGCGTCACCGTCAGCTCCGCGTAGCGCCCTGTCTGCCCGGCCAGCTCGCGGGCTATCTCGTAAGTCAGCATCGCCACGTCGTCCGGTGTTCGGATCAAGTCGACGACGCTCAGATAGATCTCGATGAAGTGTGCGAAGTCCTGGAAGTCGAAGTACTCCCTCAGCCGCTCGGGATCGGCCGGTACTGGGCTCGACCCCTCGTGGCGGGCCGCCAGTTCGGCCACGATGCGCGGCGACGCCGACCCTACGTGATGAACATGCAACTCGACCTTGGGTAGATCCGCGATGAACGTCTTCAGCTCCTGCACGTCGCTCATCATCCTCCATCGTGTTGGGTCGCCCGGCAGTCACCGTGCCGACTGGGGCACGGACACACCTGGCCTGATCTGCGACAGTGAAACGCCTCAGCGGCAGCCCCAGGGTTTGCAGCGCACCGACCGCTACGACGCACATCAGTCCGCCGGCGATGGAAGCAATCGAAGCGGAGAACATGCCTGCCATGAGCCGCTGCGGACTTGCCGAGGTGAGGTGCTGTCACACCGCGTCAACAGAACCCACTACCGCGACGGAGTCCCTTGTGCGAACACCAGTTCCGATGTATTGTATGAGTCAGAGTTGGAGAGCCGATATGACCGCTCCGGATTCAGACCCCGGAGCACTCCAGATGATCTTTTGACACCTTCAGGAAGGGTGTTGGGTCATGTCGGCCTCGCCACCACCGTCTCCCCCGCCGGTAGCGGTTCCGGAGGAGTTCGGCGCAATGCCGCCGGGTGCACTGCTGGGTTCGATGTTGGAGGATCTGGACATCGAGCGGGTGCGCGGCTTCGACACGGTGGTCGTATTGAGCGCGGAGTATCGGCAGTTGTGCCGACAGCAGGCTCGCGTTTACCGGGCTCTGCTCGAGACTGGGTTACGAAAGCCGTTCTCCATCGACACCGTCGAGCGGATGCCTTGGCCCGGTGAGTTCGCCGCTGAGGAGGCTCGTGCGGCGCTGGCGTGGTCGAGATCTCGGGCTGAGCGCGCATTCGGGTTCGCAGTCGACATGTTCATGCGGCTGCCGGTACTGGGTGAAGCAATGCTCGCAGGCGAGTTGGATGAGCCGCGCGCTCGTGCGTTCGTCGATTGGACAAGCGGTCTGACCGACGCCCAGGCCGAAACGGTATGCGAGCAACTTCTGTCCGAGGCACCTCAGCTGATGGTGGGCGAATTGATCGACCGGATCAAGCGAGCCTGCCTCGCGATCGACCCGGATTACGCCGAGAAGAGATACCGGGAAGCGGTACGGACTCGCCGGGTGCGCGGCTCGCGTAACCCGGACGGCACCGCGAATCTCGGCGGCTACAACCAGCCGTTGGACCGGATCGCCGCTGCCTGCGAACACATCGACGCCCTGGCCAGAGCGTGCAAGCAGGCCGGCGACAGGCGGCCCATCGATCACATTCGGTCGGACCTGTTCCTCGGTCTGTCCGACGGCACATTCGAACGGATGGGCGAAGACGAGATCATCGCTCATGTGCTCGCCAACCCGTACACCGTGCCCGGTGACAACCAAGAACCCGACGGCAACGTCGGTGCCGGGGATCCGGACGGCAACCCCGGTGACGGAGATGGTCGGCCGACGGGCGGTATGAACGGCGGCGGGCCGGGACCGAACGACGACGGTCGGCCGGATTGCGGTGACGACGGCGGCGGCGGACCGGGGCCGGCCGACGGCCCGTCAGACCACGGCGGGAGCAGGGGTGCGGAACTCGGCGGCAGCCATCCCGCCGGCACAAGCAGGCCGGCTAGTGGCGGCTTTGGCCCGTCCGACGCGGCATGCGAGGTCCGGTCCCAGGATCGCGGTGAGAACACAGCCCACGACCCCTCACGCAGGGCCACCGACCAAAGCAATGCTGGCGGACCGTCCGGGTGTGCTGCGCCGGACCGCATGTCCGGCGAAGCGGCGGCTCCGACGTACGAGGCCACGATGACTGCGGCAGGAACTGCGCCGACGCCGACGGCAACGGCCGGTACACGCCGGGCAGTGCCGGAGGTGCGCGTCGAGTTGGCCACCCTCCTTGGCGAGAACGAGCATCCTGGCGAGCTCCCGCCATGGGGTCCGGTCCCTGCCGCGCACGCCCGCGAACTCGTCGCTGGCATGGGCTCAGCCGAATGGAGATACGTGCTGTGCAGTGACGATGGCCTCGCCATCGCGGGTGGACTGCTCCGCGCCCGCTTGCAGACAAGTACCTCAGACCGGCCACGGCGCGACGCCCACCGGGGCGGTATCGTCGAGATCGCCGTCTCGGTCGCCGAACTCGGCCGGTTTGCCGCGCGCACACCCAGGCCGGGGCCGTGGGCGCCAGTGCTGGGCGAGTTGACCAGGTACGCCG
>DATHUM010000312.1:0-2143 GCA_035462225.1 Jiangellaceae bacterium
TGGTTGCACACCGTGCGAGACCGGCTCACCGTCGACGAGGCCGCTCATTTCGCAGCGCAACTCCCGGAGTTGGTGCGCGGGGTCTACTACGACGGATGGAACCCGAGCCGGGTACCGGTCAAGTACGGGCATGACGAGTTCACGGCGAGGTTCGCCAGGGAGGCCAGCATTCCGGTCGAGGACGTGTCGTGGACTGCGGCCCGGGTCTCGGTGATCATGCAGGCACACTTCTCCGCCGGCCAGCTCGAGCACGCGCTCGCGCAGTTGCCCGAGTGGTTGCGTGAGATAGTCGCGGGCGTGGAGATGCCTGCGCAGCGGCCGGCCGCTGACGGCGCGGCACCCGCGGACGAACGGCTGGACCGGCTCGAGCGGCAGCTTTCTGTGCTCACAGAGGCGGTTCGAACGCTGGTGCACGGACTGGAGCAACGTCCCGACGCCGAGCCGAACGAGCACCGCACAGCCCGGGCCGCCCGCCAAGCTCACGAACTGCTGCTGGCGGGCCAGAGCTGATCGGGCCCGCCATGAGGCAGAGCGTCCGCCTTGTTCGCGTGGCCGGCATCCCGGTCGGCGCGCACTGGTCCGCCCTGATCATCGCGGCGCTGGTCGTAGGGCTGGTGGGCGGGGCGCTGCTGCCGGCGGCCACGCCGGGTTACCCGCAGTCGCTGTACTGGCTCGTTGCCGTGGTGGCGGCCGGGGTGTTCCTCGCGGCCCTGCTGGCTCACGAGCTGGCGCACGCGATCGTGGCGCGCCGCCATGGTATTCAGGTCCGGGCGATCACCCTGTGGGCCCTCGGCGGCGTTGCCGAGATCGAGGGTGATGCGCCCGATCCGCGCACCGAGTTCGCCATCGCCGTTGCAGGTCCGTTGACCAGCCTCGGCGCGGCGGGGGCGTTCTGGCTGGCGACGGTCGGCGTGTCCGCGGCCGGGTGGCCGATCGTCCTACCGGCGGTACTCGGCTGGCTGGCGTTCATGAACGTCGCGCTGGCGGTGTTCAACCTGCTCCCGGGCGCGCCGTTGGACGGTGGCCGGGTGCTTCACGCCGTTCTGTGGTGGCGTTATGGCGATCGGGCACGTGCCGATCAGGCGGCGAAACGGTCGGGCGAGGTGCTAGGCGTGGTCCTCATCGCCGTCGGCGTGTTCGAAGCCATCGCGCTCGCCTGGGCGGGCGGGCTGTGGCTCGCCTTGATCGGGTGGTTCCTGGTGAGTGCCGCCAGGTCGGAGGCGTCGGCGCGCGCGGCCCGCGACAGGCTCGCAGGTCTCCGGGTGAGAGACATCATGACGCCGCACCCGGACTCGGCGCCGGGCTGGGTGAGCATCGATTGGTTCGTCACGACCATCGCAGGGCGGTCACGGCAGACCGCGTTCCCGGTCGTCGACCTGTCGGGGGCTCCGGTGGGGTTCGTCGAGGTTGAGATGCTGGCCGCGGTGCCGGTTGCAGAGCGGGGGATGACTCGTGTCGACAGGGTGGCGGTCCGGGTTCCGCCGGAGCATGTGCTCGGGCCTGACGATCCGGCCACCGTGGTACTCGAGCGGCCTGCCCTCGGCCGAGAGGTCATCGGCCTGGTAGTCGATGCCGGCCAGGTGGTCGGAATGCTGACCACCTTGGACGTGGCCCGGCTCATGCGCCAGGCACAGCTGGGCTACGGCCTGATCCATCCCGGGCGTGCCGAGTAATGACCAAGGACTCTGTTGGCGGGCTAGCGGGAGTGGCCAGATGAAAGGGGGAGCCGATTCCCCCGGCCATCACGAGGTAAGGAGGCCGCCATGCGTCGACTGACTGTGCGTGACGTCATGACGCGTGAGGTGATAACCGTCCGAACCGACACATCGTTCAAAGAGATCGCGCGCCAGCTGGGCGGGCACAACATCAGCGCGTTGCCGGTCCTCGACGAGAGCGGGCGCCTGGTCGGCGTGGTCTCGGAGGCGGACCTGCTGCCCAAGACGGGCTACCGCGACCGAGCCGGCAGATCTCGCCTGCTGACGGTCGTGGGTCGGCTGCGCCGCACCCTGGCCAAGGCCGCGGGCGGTACGGCGGGCGAGGTCATGTCGTCCCCGGCCGTCACGATAGAGCCCGGCGCGACGCTCGCCGAGGCCGCGCGCTTCATGGCCAACCGTGGCGTCAAGCGACTGCCGGTCGTGACCGA
>DATHUM010000313.1:0-5395 GCA_035462225.1 Jiangellaceae bacterium
TGGTCAACGTTGCGTACGGGACGCCGTCACGCTCGGTCACGGTCACGGGGACGACACCTGCCGGCGTCGAGAACACCAACTCGCCTGGACCGATCCGCTCGGCCAGTGCTACCGCCGTCGCGACGGTCGCGTGGCCGCAGAATGCCACCTCCGCGAGCGGGCTGAAGTAGCGAACCGTGAAGCCCCGGCCGGGCGGTGCATCGAGGCCTAGTGGCGGCGGGGTCAGGAACGCGGTCTCGGAGAATCCAACATCCGCGGCTATCGACAGCATCTCAGCGTCGCCGAGCCCGGCTGCATCGAGCACGATTCCGGCCGGGTTGCCGCCTCCCGGATCGCTGGAGAAAGCGGTGTATCGCAAAACCTCGGTCGCCATGCCTAGGCGAACCGCACCCGCGGGCGCGGCATTCCACCGATCTGCCGCGTTACGCACGCCAGCCGGCGACTCGCTCGAAGCGCTGGTTCGGTCCGCGTTGGCTCAGGCGAAGGAGTCCCAGGCAAGGTGATCACGCGGCCGGGCTCTCCGCCCTGCGCGGCCACATGATCACGACGCTCGGCTCCGCGTGCGAAGCACCTCGACGACACTGCTGAAACCGTCCCGCCCGTGACCTCGGGCAATGGCATCGCTCACCGCGGTCTGGACCAGTCTTGGCAGTGCGGTCGCGATCCCGCGAGCTGCGCTGGCCTCGACGATGTGCTCGAGCGCCGCCTGCTCCATCTCCAGGTTGTCCTGGTCGCCCGGGTAACTTCCCTTGTCGACGTCGGCGGCCAGCTCGACCATGGTCTGCTGGACCAGTTCGCCGATCCGCTGCGCGTAAGGCAGGAAGGTGCTGGCGCTGATCCCGTCCGCACCAACGAGCGCGGCCGCGTGCAGGAATCCGGTCATGCCGGTGAAGAAGATGTCCAGCATGCCCACGTCGTAGACCGAAGCCAGCCCAGCGTCGCCGCCGAGGTAGGTGCCGTCACCGGCGATGGCGGCCAGCGAGGCCTCGTACTGATCGAACGCGTGGTGGGAACCGCTGTAGAGGACGAGCGCGTCGGCGTCACCGATCATCGGAGTAGGCACCTTGCTCGCACCGTGCAGGTACTCGATCCCGTGTTCAACTGCCCAGGCCGCCGTCGCCCGGGCCTGCTCGGGAGTCGTCGACGTCAGATTCACCAGCACCCGCCCGCGCAGCGACTCCCGCACCGGTTCGAGCACCGCGTGTACGGCGTTGCTGTCGACCACGCAGACCACGACCAGCCGGCTGGCAGATATGGCGGCGGCCGCGGCAGGGGCGGCCACGGCGCCGCCGGCGGCCAGCTCGTCGGCCTTGGCAGGTGTCCGGTTCCACACCGTGGTCGGGTGCCCGGCGGCCAGGAAGGCCCCGGCCAGCGCTCGGCCCATCGAGCCGAGCCCGATGACCGTGACCGCAGCTCGATCGGTGTCCTGATCGGCACTTCCAGCACTAGGCGTGCCGACATAGCTGGACGTCATTGTGGTGCTCCTTAGCAATAGGTGGTCCTCGCTCCACGAGCCTAAGAATTGCACGCACTTCTTGACAAGTACTGACTAAATTGTAGGGTACTGACTAATAGGTAAGTGTGAGGTGCGTGATGACCAACCGGAAGTACCTTTGCGGGCTTGATGCGGCGGTGGATGTCGTAGGCGGCAAGTGGAAACCACTACTGCTGTGGGCCCTCAACGAGGCTCCGCGGCGGTTCGGCGAGCTGCGGCGGGAGATCGACGGCATCAGCGAGAAGGTGCTGATCCAACAGCTACGAGAGCTGGAGCGCGACGATATCGTCAAGCGCACCGTGCATGAGCAGGTCCCGCCCAAGGTCGTCTATTCGCTGACCCCACGGGGAGTCGCGCTCAACGCCGCCCTCGAGCCACTGGGTGAGTGGGGCGAGGCCAATATGAATCACATCGTGGCCACCCGCGTCGCGTGAGGGTCAGGCGAGCTGGATCAGCGCCGAGCCGGCGATGAGCAGGACGACTCCGGCCAGCCGCGACGGCGCGAGGGTCCGCTGCGGCATGCGGAACAGTCCCCGGCCATCGATCACCGCTGATGCGAGTTGCTGGCCGGTGACCGTCAGAGCGACGGTTGTCGCTGCACCGATCTCCGGGATGAGCATGAAGGTGCCCGTCACGTACACCACGGCGCACGCCGCGCCCAGCCAGCCCCACCACGGCATCCGGGCGAGAGGTTGCAGCGTAGGCACCGGAGTCGCCTTCGCCGCGAGAAGTACGCCGAGAGCCACCGCTATAGCGAGCGTCGCTACCACGAAGCTGATGAGTGCCACCGCGAGAGGTGCCTGCAGACTCGCCCGGAGCTGAGCGTTGACGGCGCCCTGAACGGGCAAGGCCGCACCGGCGAAGAGGCCGAGAAGAATCCAGCCCGCGAGACCGAGCGGTAGCCGGGTCGGTATTCCAGAGCGAGTGACCGTCTGAGTTGTACCGGCGGCACGCTGCCGCACAACCTCAGTGGCCGGCCCGCCGGTCGCTGCTCGCTGCCCATGGATGATCACGCTTATCCCTGCCAGCACATCAACGACTCCGGACACGGTGCCGATTGTCAATGATCGCTGCGGGACGCCCAGCGACCCGGAAAGATCAAGGCCGAGCGAGGCGAGCATCTGGCCGGTCACGAACAGCGCCACCGCGGTCAGCGCACCGAGCCGCGGAAACAACAGGATCCCGCTGGTGATGTAGATGGGGCTGGCCAGCCCACCCAGCAACTGCCACACCGGCACGTCCCATGCATGGCCGACCGAGCCGACGGCGCCGGTCGCGACGGCGAGTACAACGAGCAGCGCCGCGGCCACGCCCAGTTGCACGGTGGACGCGCCGAACGGTGTGCCGACCGCCCTGGTGAGTTGCAGGTTCGACGACGCCTGCACGGCCAGCAGAGACCCGGCCAGTAAGGCAGCTCCGAGGAATATCAGGTTCACAGTTGTGCCACCTCACAAGTAGATGGACACCGCGTCTAAGTGGACGCCGCGTCCGGTTAAGTGTTGATGTCGAGTAGAAACGGACGGCGTGTCCAGATATTCCTCGGGTGTCGTAACCTGACGCCGTGGAACCGCCACCTACGGCGCTGCGTGCCGACGCCGCGCGGAATCGACGACGAGTACTGGAGGCGGCCGAGCGGCTGTTCGCCTCGGGAGATGCCCGGCAGGTGACGATGGAAGACATCGCGCGAGCGGCCGGCGTCGGGCGGGCGACCATCTACCGGCGGTTTCCCACGCCTGCCGCTGTCGCGTTGGAGTTGCTCGACGAACACGAGCGCCGCTTGCAGGAGGCGATCATGCGCGGAGAGCCGCCGCTCGGCCCGGGCGCACCGCCGGCCGACCGGCTCGCCGCGTTCTTCGAGGCGATGATCGGACTGCTGGACGACCACCTGCACCTCGCACTCGGGGCCGAGACCGGCGGCGCCCGCTTCGCAACCGGCGCCTACCAGTTCTGGCGAGCACACGTGCGCCACCTGCTGCGCGAGGCCCGGACCGGTGAGCCCGACGCCATGGTCGACATCTTGCTCGCGCCGCTGGCTCCGGAGCTCTATCGCTTTCAGAGATACGAACTCGGGATCGGTAAGGAGCAGATCAGAGCAGCCCTCGGCGTGCTCGCCCGGGGGGTCGTGGCCAGTGAACCTCCAGCGGGCAGAACCCGCCAACCCAAAGGATCTGATATACCCTAGGGGGTATACTATCACCGATTCAGGAAGGGCAATGATGGGATACGGAAACGCCATCCGCCTGAAGGCCACCTTCGCCGAAGCCAACGAGCGCGTGCGCGCTGCACTTCAAGAACAGGGTTTCGGAGTATTGACCGAGATCGACGTCCAGGCGACGCTTCGAAACAAGCTGGGAGAGCAGATAGAGGACTACGTCATCCTCGGCGCCTGCAACCCGCAACTCGCGTACCAAGCCCTCGGCGTTGATCGGCAGATCGGGTTACTGCTTCCGTGCAACGTCGTCGTGCGTTCCGACGGAGCGCAGACGGTGGTCGAGATGCTCGACCCGCAGGTCATGGTCACCGTGACAGGACGCGACGAACTGGCGCCCGTAGCCGACGAGGCGGCGCGGCGGCTCCGGGCAGCATTGGACGCATTGGCGAGTGCTAATGGCTGACCAGTAGGCCAGGTAGGCATCGCGACTCGGAGCCATCAAGTGTCCAGAATGACGTCTGCCGTTCGTCGACAGGGTGAACGTCCCACAACATGAAGGAGCGGATCGCCGTGAAGTACCTGATGTTCGTGTGCACCGACACCGAGCCGGACACCGACCGCCAATACGAACCAGACATCGACGAGTGGGTGCGGCAGAACGATGCCTCGGGCCGGCGGGTCGTAGGGATGGCTTTGGCACCGACGTCCGAGGCCACCACCGTTCGCGTGCGCAACGGCGAACTGCTCATCTCCGATGGTCCGTTCGCTGAGACCAAAGAGGTGATTGTCGGCTTCGACCTGTTGGACGTCGCTGACCTGGACGAGGCGATCGGGGTCGCCCGTGCCCACCCGATGGCCCGGAATGGGCGGCTGGAACTCCGTCCAGTCGCCGACCTGGATCAGTGACCGACTAATACGTGCTCGCCGTGAACTCCGCGGCACGGCCGACGCAGCCGCAATAGTCACACATGAAGTTCCTTCGTCTCGCGGTCGCCACGGCCGTTGGTGTGCACGGGTGTAGCAGTCGTGCCCTGCCAGCCGAGACGTCCCCTCGTCACGGCTACGAGCACCAATACGGCGAACACGTAAGTGCCGAGGATCACCCAGTCCGGCGTGTCCAGGGACGTCGAATATGCGACGCTGCGCGGCATCAGGATGAGGTGATCTTGGGCCGGCGTGAAGCTCGCATGGAGCAGAATGCAGAGTCCGACGCTGCCGGTCCGGTTCCACAGAACGGTGTAGAAGAAGGCCAGCACCATGGGAATGACGAACCCCACGAGGCCGTAAATCGGGATGTGCCAGACGCCCCAGGCCAAACCGATCAGCAGAGTCGCCCGAAGCGGCGAGTACCGCTCCTGCAAGCGCGGCAGTCCAAAGCCCCGCCATCCGGGCTCTTCAAGTGCACCGCCGAGGACGAGTACGAAGACGAACGTCCCCAGGTACTGCGGCAGCCGATCCGCGGCCAGCGACCAGTCGACGGGCTCACCGAGCAGCTGGAGCACCAGGGTGACCAAGCCGAAAAGCAGGACTGGCAGCCCGAGGGCATAGAGCCACCAGCGTGGCGCCACGCGCAGGTGCCAGATCGGCCGGAGCCAGTCCTTGATCGACTCGCCTCTCGCGCGGATGACTATGGCCGCCGCAGCTGCCGGTCCGAATACGCCGAGCAAGAAGACGACGTCGCCGCCTCCGGTGAACGCGATCGCCCACAAGGTCCACGAGATCGCGTAGGCAAGGGCGACGAACGCAAT
>DATHUM010000314.1:0-17479 GCA_035462225.1 Jiangellaceae bacterium
TTTGGTGTTCGGCTTCTGGTTCGTAATTCGCCAGCTGCGCTCCGGTGCGCCGGTACTGGACGTCCGGCTGTTCGCCAACCGAACGGTCAGCGGAGCGCTGGCCGTGTTCGTCCTGGCCGCGACCGGGTTGGGTGGGGTGTACCTGCTGTTCACCCAGTACCTGCAACTCGTCGCCGGGCTCTCACCGTTGCGCGCGGGCTTGTCGATCCTGCCGGCCGCGCTGGTGCTGATCGTGGTGGCCACGTCCGCCCCCGTCCTGGCGCGGCGCTATCGTCCGGGCAACATCATCGCGGTCGGGCTGGCCGTGCAAGTGGTCGGATACCTGATGCTCACCCAGGTCGACAGCGCGTCCGGGCTGCCGCTGCTTATCGCCGGGTTCATCGTGTTGTACCCGGCGGTCGCACCGTCGATGGCACTGACCACCGACCTGGTCGTGGGCTCGGTTCCCCCGGAGAAGGCCGGAGCAGCATCGGGACTGAGCACGACCGCGAGCGATTTGGGCATCTCTCTCGGCGTGGCCATCGTGGGCAGCATCGCGGCGGCAACCTACCGCGACCAGATCGACGGATCGCTGCCGCAAGGGCTCCCGGCGGACGTGCGCACCGCCGCCGCCGACACCCTCGACGGTGCGGTGGCCGTCGCGGTACAGCTACCGTCCGATGCCGGCGCAGCCGTGCTTGACGCCGCACGCGACGCCTTCACCAGCGGACTCAACCTCGGCGCCGCCACCGCCGCCGCGATCGCCGCCTTCGCTGCGATCCTCGCGGCGACCAGGCTGCGCCACGTGCCGCCGACCGGCTCCGCACCTGCCGAGCCTGCGACCGCGTCAGAGCAGGCGTTGGAGGATTGACCCATGGTGACTTCTACCGGCGCTGACGGCACGATGCTCGGGCGCTTCGACATCGAACGGGCCAGGCGTGAGACTCCGGGTGTCCGAGGTGTGATTCATCTGAACAACGCCGGCTCCGCATTGCCGCCGGCGCCAGTGCTAGATGCCGTCATCGACCACCTGAGGCTGGAGGCGGCTATGGGCGGCTACGAAGCGGCCGATACCGCCAGGGACGCGGTCGAGCACACCTATGACGCCGTGGCCGCCTTACTGGGCTGCCATCGGGACGAGATCGCAGTCGTCGAGAACGCCACCCGGGCGTGGGACATGGCCTTCTACGCGATGCGGTTCCAGCCGGGCGACAGAATCCTCACCGCCCGCGCCGAGTACGCGAGCAACGTCATCGCGTTTCTGCAGGTGGCCCGGCGAACCGGGGCCGTAGTCGAGGTCATTCCCGACGACGAGTTCGGGCAGGTCTCGGTGAGTGCACTTGAGCACATGCTCGACGAGCGGGTTCGCCTGGTCGCCATCACCCACGTCCCGACCCAGGGTGGGCTGGTGAATCCGGCGGAAGCGATCGGGTCGGTGACTCGGGCGGCCGGGGTGCCGTACCTGCTGGACGCCTGCCAATCCGTCGGGCAACTCCCGGTCCGGGTCGACGAGATCGGCTGCGACATGCTTTCCGCCACCGGGCGCAAGTTCTTGCGCGCCCCCCGCGGCACGGGATTTCTCTTTGTGCGACGCGGGTTTGTGGAGCATCTCGAGCCGCCGTTCCTCGATCTACATGCCGCAGAGTGGACCACGCCCGATCAGTACGAGATTCGGGCGGACGCGCGTAGGTTCGAGAACTGGGAGACCAACTACGCCACCAAGATCGGCTTAGGTGTAGCGGTCGATTACGCGCTCGGATGGGGACTCGAGGCCATCCGGCACCGCACGTCGACCCTCGCCGAAAGCCTGCGCGAACGACTCGCGGACATTCCCGGGGTGGCCGTCCACGACCAGGGAGCACAGCGCTGCGCGATCGTGACGTTCACCAAGCAAGGTGTACCGGCACTCGACATTTCTGACCGGCTCCGCGAGGTCGGCATCAACACGTCGGTCACGTCCGTGGAATCCGCGCGGTTCGACTTCGAAGCCCGCGGCCTGACCGACGTAGTGCGCGTCTCTCCGCACTACTACAACACCCACGACGAACTGGACCGTCTGTGCACCGTGGTCGAACGGCTGCCGTGAGCGGTTCCAGGGCCGGGCGTATCACCCGGCGACTTGTGATTCCACTGATTGGGGTAATCGAGCAATGCCCGACACTCTGATCGAAGTTGACGAGTTGCGGTGCAGCTACGGTCACTTCGAGGCGGTGCGAGGGGTTTCGCTTCGGGTAGCCCGAGGCGAACTGTTCGCCCTACTCGGCACCAACGGCGCAGGTAAAACGACCATGATCGAGGTACTCGAAGGGCTGCAGCGCCCTCGGGGCGGACGAGTTCGGGTGCTCGGAATGGATCCGATCCGCAATCGAAAGCCGATCCGTCGTCGTACCGGAGTGATGCTCCAGGACGGCGGAGTCAGTGGCCAGCTGACCGTGCGTGAGACCGTCGACGTGTGGCGCGGCCTGACCGCAAGGCCACACGAGTCCGCCGAGGTTATCGAGCTGGTTGGGCTCGACCGCCGCATGCAGGTCGCTGTCGAGCAGCTTTCCGGCGGCGAGCGGCGCCGGTTGGAGTTGGCGTTGGCCGTACTCGGGAAGCCCGAGTTGCTGTTCTTGGACGAGCCGACGACCGGAATGGATCCGGCGTCCCGGCGGATGACCTGGGACGTCGTCCGTCAGCTTCGTCGTGACGGGACGACAGTGCTGCTGACCACCCATTACCTGGAGGAAGCGGAGGCGCTCGCGGATCGGGTCGCGATCATGCACATGGGCCGGATCGCCACGACCGGCGCGCCACACGAGGTCGTCGGGGGACTACCGGCGCAAATCTCGTTCCTCGCGCCGGATGGGACGCCGCCACCCACGTTGCCGCACGCAACCGTTGTAGTCGGCGAAGGCAGGGTGACCTACCAGTCGTCCGACCTACAGGCCGATCTCACGCAGCTGTTGCGCTGGGCCAGCGACAGCGGGCTCGACCTCGCAGGGTTGACCGCGCGGGCGGCTTCGCTGGAGGACGTGTTGATCGATATCGCCGAGACCGACGCGACAGGACGGGAGGCTTCCCTGTGACCGGCACCGTTACCGAAGGAACCCTCTGGCGCCAGCTGGCGGCGCTGTTCCGCATGGAGATGCTGTTGCTGCGGCGAAACATGACGTCGGCCGTCCTGATCGTATTGCTCCCGCTCATCATTGGGGCTGCCCGCCTTGGCGGTTCTGACGTGGGCGCAGATCCGAGCACCGTCGTCGACCGGACGGCCAGTGCGTTCGGTCTGATAGCAGTGATCTTTGTGCACCACCACCTGGTCACCGTGTACGCCACCCGCCGGCAGGAGTTGGTACTCAAGCGACTTCGTGCGGGTTTGCCGTCAGATTGGACGATCATCTCGGGTGCCGCGATCGGCGCCCTCGTCATCTTCATCGTGCAGGCAGCGATGCTGGCCGCGTACGGCGTGTCCGTCCTCGACCTCCCGGTGCCGCAGAACCCACTGTCGATCCTGCTGGCATTGCTCCTGGTCGGTGCCATGATGGCCACCGTGTCCGCCGTCATGTCCGCCGTGACTCGAAGTGCGGAATCGGCCATGCTCACCACGCTGCCTACGATGGCGCTCTTTCTGTTGACGCCGGGAGTGCTGGTTCCGTACGGGGCGCTACCCGCCACGGTGGAGAAGGCGGCGTGGTTTACCCCGTTGGGGCCGTTCGGCGATGTCATCCGCGTGGGCTGGCTCGGCGTCGACGGTGAGTCGGGCCTGGTCAGCAGCCTGGTCGGTACGCTTCCGGGGATTGCCGTGATGATCGGCTGGCTCGCGTTGACAATGCTGATGGTGCAACGGTGGTTCAGGTGGGAGCCTCGGACGCAGCGAGCCTGACCCGCTCTCGCGACGTCCACGACCTGCCGCCGCGGCCCACGTGATCCTAAGTTGACGCGACGCGCGCGATGGCGGCAATCGCGACGTCCCAAACCTCAGGTGGCAGCTCGGCGTGCCCAACCCCCTCTAGCGGGACCAGTCGTGCGCCCGGGATGGCGGCGGCGAGGGCCTCACCGTGCGGGTACGGAAAGAGCGGGTCCTCGGTGCCGTGCAGCACGAGCGCTGGAACCGCGATCTGGTCGGTACGCGCGTTGCTTGCCTCGCCATCCTCCAAGATCCAGTGATTGATCATGCTGGCTGCGATGTCGGTGGTGCGGTCGATGATGCGCTCGACGAGTGACCGCCATGCTGCGTCGTCCATCGTGACCGACCCGTGGTACGGCCGCAGGTCGGCGAGCATGTACGCCACGACGGCGGAGCGATCGGACCAATCAGGTTGTGGCGCCGGGTCGGAGAACGCGCGCTGCAGTTCGTCCGACATCGGCGGCAGGTCATGCCTGCCCAGCCCGATGGGGCTGGTTGAGATGAGCGTCAGCGACAAGACCCGATCGGCGTGATCGACGGCGAGTTCTTGGGCGATTCCGCCACCCATCGACGCGCCCACTAGATGTGCCTTGTCGATCCCGAGTGCGTAGAGAACACCAATGGCATCGGCCGTCAAGTCGGCGGAGGTGTAGTTAGGTGCGCCAGCTTCGAAGCTGGTCGACCGACCGGTGTCACGGTGGTCGTAGCGGATGACGAACCGGTGGCCTGCCGATGCCAGGCGTTCGCAGAACCCGTCCGGCCACCAGTCCATCGATGCCGAAGCCCCCATGATGAGCAGGACCGCCGGGTCTGCCGACGTGCCGAAGGTCTCTACACACAAGTCAACGCCATTGACAGGCAGAAGGTTTTCGTTGCTCATCAAAATCGCACTCCCGAACACATGGTTGCTAGTCGAGCCGGCTTGGTAGGCCGAACAGTGGGAACCAACGATCGGTATCGCGGAACGCGTTGATGCCCTTGATCCGGCCGTTGCTGACCTCGATCACCTGCAGTGCCCAGGGCTCATAGCCGTGGCCTGCGGCGCTGGGCCGGTATTGGCCGGCGGCGGGAGATCCGTTTGCAACAGTCCGGATCAGTTTGGAGCCACGGCAGCCCACGCCCGGCCCGAGCAACCAACCACGGATCGCTTCCGGGCCCTGCATCCATGTCGTGTAGGGCGGCATCGACAAGGTGGCGTCGATGTGCAGCAACATGGCGAGTGCGTCCATGTCGAACCGTTCGAATGCGTCGACATACCGCTTGAGCAAGGCACGCTGTGTGTCGCTCAGCGGTGGCACCGCCTCGGATTCGCTCGTCGTGTCGCGCCTCGCCGCGAGCGTCGAGCGGGCCCGTTGAAGGGCGCTGGTGACCGATGTGACGGTGGATCCCATCAGCTCGCCGACGTCGCCGGCGCGCAGGCCAACGACGTCTCGCAGCAGCAACACCGCGCGCTGACGGGGTGGAAGGTGCTGCAGGGCCGCGATGAATGCCAGCTGTATCGACTCTTGCGAGACAGCTGCCTCAGCTGGGTTGTCACTCGTGGAGAGGATCATGTTGTCCGGGATCGGCTCGATCCATGCGGCCTCCGCCAGTTGGTCACCTGGAGTGGTCGGTGCGGGCGATGGTGACGACAGGTCCATTGGCCGGGCCCGGCGCTTCTTGGCGTCCAGGACATCGAGGCAGACGTTGGTCGCGATGCGGTACAGCCATGAGCGCAGGCTCGACCTGCCATCTAATCGATCGTAAGCCCGCCAGGCGCGAATGAGCGCTTCCTGAGTCGCGTCTTCCGCATCGAACACGGAGCCAAGCATGCGATAGCAGTACCCCACCAGCTCCGGGCGGTGTTGTGCGAGTTGATCTGCGATCGACTGATCGACGTCTACCGCCTTGGTTGGCAGCGGCTGACTCATGGGGCAGACCTCCCGAGGTTGCAGCTTCTCACGGTAGGACTCCACAGAGCACGCAAACTAGTCGGTGTCCGGTCGCTCGGGCGAAGTTTTGCCACCTCGGGACCGTCTCGCAGAGCCAGCCGTTCGACCGCTTCACCGGTTGCCAAGGGGAGGCTGGTGAGCGGTCAGCCTCGGGCGAGCAGCCGCGCAGCGAAGGTGAACCCAGCGACCGCCACCAAGGCCAGTGTCACCATGGCCGGCCAGTCCAGTCCGCCCCCGGCCCACGGACCGCGGATCGCGTCGATGAGCAACCCGGTCGGCGTCCAGGCCGCGATGTCCTTTACCAGGTCCGGTAGAACGCCGGGTGGCGGGCCGCCGCCGACCAGCAGAAACGTGCCGAGAAACAGCAGAAGTCCCAGCCCCTGTGCGGCCCGAGAGCTTGGCATGACCGACCCCAGCAGTGCGCCGATGCCGGCGAAGGCGAGGATGCCGACGGCGAAGGCGGCGAGCACGCCACCGATCGACTCCGGCGCTGCGAGGTCGAAGCCGGCATAGGCCAGCACGATCATTGCCGCGGCTCCGACGATCGCCAGCACGGCGAGCACGGCAGTCTGCGACACGACCAGAGCGGGAGCCCGCACACCGGCCGCCCGGAATCGGCGCAGCACACCACTTTCGCGGTACCCGGCAAGATGGGTCGGAGTGCCCATGAACCCCATCACCGCGACAGCGGCGCCGAGGTAGGCGGTGACGTAGAACACGTCGCCGGTGAGGTTCGCGAAGACGGCGCCGGCATGGTCCCTGAACGCGGTCACCAGCAGGACCATGAGCAGGATCGGGAACATCAGGCTAAGGACCAGCACGAGCGGCTCCCGTGCCAGCAGCTTGAGTTCGGTCCAGGTCAGGTACGCCGTCATGACGCGTCTCCTTCGCTCAGCCGGTGCCCGGTCAAGGCCAGGAACACGTCCTCCAGTGACGGGTAATAGGTCCGGTAGTCGTCCGGCCGCACGCCCTGTTCGGCCAAGGCCGCGGCGACACCGGCGGCCGCCAAGCTGTGTCCGGCAACCGTGACCTGACCATCATCGACGGTGACCGACTGCACTTCCGGAAGCGCGAGCAGCGACTGCGGATCATGGCCGGCGGCGGCGCCGAACGTGATGGTGACCGGTCCGCCTTGGCGGGCAGTCAAGGCACGGGGCGAGTCGCAGGCGACGATGCGTCCGCGGGACATCACGGCGACGCGGTCACACAGCGCTTCGGCCTCGTCCATGAAGTGCGTGACAAGCACCACCGTCGTGCCGCGATCACGGACTCGGCGGACCAGATCCCAGGTAGCGCGCCGCGCGCCGGGGTCCAGTCCCGTGGTGAGTTCGTCGAGCAACACCAGTCCTGGATCGCCGAGCAGGGCGAGGGCGACGAACAGGCGCTGCCGCTCGCCGCCGGACAACACGCCGAACGGGCGGTTGCGCAGCCGTTCCAACTCCCACGCCTCGAGAGTGCCGTTCACGTCCACCGGCTCGTCGTGCAGTCGTCCGAACAACCGGATCGCCTCGACGACACGCAGCCGATCCGGAAGCGCAGCCGACTGCAACTGCGAGCCGATATGGCGGCGTAGCCGGTCAGTCTCCCTACCGGGGTCGAACCCCAGAACCTCGACGCGACCGGCGGTTCGTGCGCGCAGGCCTTGCAGGATCTCCACAGTCGTCGTCTTGCCGGCTCCGTTGGAGCCCAGGATGCCGAAGATCTCACCGCGGCGGACCTCGAAAGAGACGTCGTCCACCGCAACGACCTGTCCATAGGTCTTGCCGAGATTCTCCACACTGATGACGGTGTCCATGGGCCGGGTCAGCCCTCGGGTTCGAACTGCCGATTGTCCACGTTGCTCGAGACTAGGACGCGCCAGGCACCATCCGAATCAGTTGAATCACCAGTCTTGGCGACTACCCATCGACCCGCCCCCTCGTCGCGAGTAGCCTCGCTGACGCTTCAAGACCGATGAGTGAGCGTCCGTCCGGTCGTCTACGTAACAAGGAGTATCGGAAGGGAGCGAATCCTGTGAATGCGCCGATGGAACACGGCCGCGACACCACTGCGGAGTTCGACACGCATGCCGCCGTAACGCGGTCGATGCTGGGTTGGGGAGTTCTCGCCGGACCGATCTACCTGGGCGTGGGGTTGCTGCTAGCGGTGACGCGCACTGGCTTCAACCTGGGTGAGCACCAGTTGAGCCTGCTGATGCTAGGAGACGGGGGCTGGATGCAGCGGGCCAACCTTGCCGTCAGCGGACTGATATGTGGCGTCGCCGCGATCGGATTCCGACGGGCGATGAACCGGACCGGGTCACCCAGCAAGGTGCCCCACCTGCTATTCGCGTTTGCGATCGGCCTGGTCGCGAGCGCAATCTTTCCGCCCGATCCGGTGGACGGCTTCCCGCCGGGAGCTGAGAGCGAAGCAACCGCCTCCGGCATCCTTCACCTGGGCCTTGGGGCGCTTTCGTTCGCGTGTCTTGCCGCCGCGTGCTTCGTGGCAGCCCGCTGGATCGCCCGCCGCGGCGACACCGGCTGGAGCCGGTACTCGCAGGCCAGCGGTGCGACAATCCTGATCGGATTCGTCGGCGGCGCGGCGCTGTCGCAGTCTTCGGTCGGCGTCTTCCTGCTGTGGATCGCGGTGGTGGCCGGATATGCGTGGATCGCCGCCACCTCGGTTTACCTGTGGCGGACGGTACCGCACCCGGACGCAGACCGGCGGGCGAGCCGATCGGCCACCTGAGTCACTGGGTTGGTTGGCTGCTCAGTGCTCAAGCCCTCGTGAACCAGGTCACCTGCGGCTCGCGTGACCGGCCGCGGACTGGGTGCTTCTGAACTGGGACGGCGTAATGCCGTATCGGTTGACGAATGACTGCCGCATTGTCTCGGCCGAGGAGAATCCTGTTCGCTTGGCGACCTGCGACAACGGAAGCTCGGTGGATGTGAGTAACCCGGCGACCGCCTCGAGGCGGATCCGTTGGACCGCCTTGGCCGGAGGCTCGCCGACGTGCTCGCGGAACAGGCGAGTCAAGTGCCGCGCGCTCACGCCGGCCTTCCGTGCGAGCGCCGAGGTCGTGAGGTCTGCCGCGACGTTGGCGACGGCGTAGTCCAGTACGTTGCGTACGAGGACGTGGTCGGCTCGGGGAGCAGTGTTGAAGATACTCATTTGGGCTTGGTTTCCCGGCCGCTGAAGGTACGTGACCACACCGAGAGCCACGCGGCGGGACAGCTCAGGGCCGTGGTCCTCCTCGATGAATGCGAGCGTGAGGTCGAGGGACGCCGTCACCCCACCTGAGGTCGCCAACTCGCCGTCGCGGATGAAGATCGGGCTGGCGTCGACGTTGACCTTGGGAAACAGACGCGCAAGGCGGCGGGCGTACCACCAGTGTGTAGTGGCCGAGCGGCCGTCCAGCAGGCCGGTTGCCGCGAGCACCGTGGCCCCGGTGCAAACGGATGCGGTTCGCCGCGCCTGATCAGCCAGTCTGCGGATGTGGCCCACGAACAATGTGTCCTGGGCCGCCCACTCGTGACCGAGCCCGCCGGACACGATGACCGTGTCGAGTTCGTCGAACGAATCCTCCAACCTGCCTTGCGCGCGCAGTTCGAGCCCGGAGTCGCAGCGGACGGCCTCTCCACCGAGGGTGACCAGCCGGACGCGGTACGGCGGGTCAGCACCGAGCCGGTTCGCCATGTCGAGACAAGTGGTCACGCACGCGACATCGACCAGCTCGGTGCCGTCGTACGCCACCACGAGGACCTGCCGGGTGTTCACAGCATCAACCCTAGGCGTGAGTGAGCAAGGTCGAGTGGCCATGGTCGCCGGCCGGTCTCGCCGGCAAGTCGGCGGGTGGCCACGGTACCGCCCCCTCGATTGGCCGAGCCGGGTCCCGTAGGTCAGAGTTCCCAGGATTAAGGACATCGGTGCCGTTCTGCCTTGTTCGGTCGTCCCGCTCGCGACCAGACTCAAGGCCATGACAACAATGACCACCGCGGCCGAGTTCGACGCCTCTGTGGATTGCATGTCGATGCACCGCGCCATTGGCCAGGTGGAGCTTGCCGCCGGGCGGCCCGAGCTGGCCGTGCGGCATTTCAAGATCGCTATCTCGGCCGCGGGTGACAGCGCGGCAGGTCTGTTTGTAGTACCCGACCTGGTCGAAGCCGCAGTTCGAGCCGGGATGCCGGATCGGGCGCGCGGACCGCTCGGACAGTTCGAGAGCCGGGTCGCCGCCGCGGCGTCACCATTACTGCTGGCGCTGTCCGCCAGGGTGCGTGCGTTGCTCAGTAGCGGGTTCCAGGCAGACGCGGAGTTCCGGCGGGCACTCGAGCTCCACAGACGTGCCGAGGCAGTGGTAGAGCGGGCGCGCACTCAGCTTCTGTACGGCGAGTACCTACGCCGGGCTCGGCGACGGTCCGATGCGCGCCGACTCCTGGCCGCGGCGCTGGAGACGTTTCACCGCTCCGGCGCGTTGACCTGGGCGGAGCGGGCGCGGACCGAACTGCAGACCATTGAGCAGACTGATGATCACGAGTCCGGGGCGTGGGCCGGCCTCACCGCCCAGCAGCGACGTATCGTCGAAGCGGTGGGCACGGGTGCCAGCAACCGAGAGGTCGCCGCCGAGCTCTTCCTCAGTCCTCGAACGGTGGACTACCACCTGAGGAACGTGTACATGAGGTTGGGCGTCAGATCACGCGGAGAACTCATTCGCTATGCCCTCACGGCTCAAAGTGACTCGACTCGGGCTCATCGCGGGTGAACAATCCGACATGATGCACGCGCGACCGCAACGACACTGCCCGTGGGGTCTACGAAATTCTGCCCTCACGTTTCGTGATGATCACTGGCTGGGTGGAATGTTGTGGTTGAGGTGGAACACGTTGTCGGGATCCCAGGCGTCCTTCAGCGCGGTGAGCCGGGCTAGCTTCTCGGGTGGATAAGCCCGCTTCACACCGGACTGGCCTTCGTCAGTGAGGACATTGACGTATGCGCCGCAGGCGAACGGGGCCAGCGAGGTGGCGTATTGCCGGGCGGCCCCCATGCGCTGGTCGTCCTCGGCCGAATCGGTCCAGCGAGCCGCCGCTACGAACTCGACGAAGGTGTCGCGGTGACTGAAGGCGGTCGCCTCGTCCGGCACGTCGGCGATCGCGCCGCCATACACCTGCAAGCTCGCATTGGGCAGCATGTTTCCCCGTCCGTCCGCTGTACCGCGCAGGACGAATGCCTCAATCGTCTCGTCCGGCAACTCCCGGAAGTAGTGACCTTTCCAGTACCGGCGTTGAGCGTGGCCCTCCAGCGTGTCGTCCATGCGTTGCAGGTCCAGGTAGGACGGCGCGGCGACCCGCTCTGCCACCGGCCGTCCTAGAGTGCGGAATTCATCCAGTAGTCCGCGGCCATCATCCGGGTTGCCAATCCACACGAAACCGGTGCTGACTCGTGGCTCGCCATCCATGTCGCCGACCGAGGCAGTCAACGTCGCCTGGCGTGGTGCCGCCGCGGCGAGCTGACGCCATTTCTGGAGCGCGGCGGGAGCGTCGTCGAGTGAGAACCACATGTCCACGAGCAACGTCTCGCCGGCGACCGGGTGAAGCGTGAACTCGAACTCGGTGACCACACCGAAGTTGCCTCCGCCGCCCCGAAGGCCCCAGAACAACTCGGGGCTCTCGTCCGCAGTGGCCCGTACGGTGCTTCCGTCCGCTGTCACCATCTCGAACGAGGCGACGTTGTCGCACGACAGACCGTACTGGCGGGCCAGCCAGCCCATCCCGCCGCCCAGCGTCAAGCCGCCGACCCCCGTGTGCGACACGTTGCCGGCCGTGGTGGCAAGTCCATGCGGCTGGGTGGCCCGGTCGAGCGCGCCGAGCAGCGCGCCACCCTGAACCCGGGCGCGACGCCGCGCCACGTCAACCCGAACCGCGCCCATCGTGGTTAGGTCGATCATCAGCCCGTCGTCCGGCACGGCAAGGCCGAGCACACTGTGACCACCACAGCGGATGCCGATGTCCAACTCGTTGTCTCTGCCATAGCGGATGGCCGCCGCTACATCGCCGCTGTCCATGCACCGCACGATCACCCGAGGCCGCCGGTCGACCATGGCATTCCAGACGGTGCGAGCGCTGTGGTATCCCTCGTCTGCCGGTGTCAGCACGATCCCGGCGATGCGGTCTCGCAACGTCTCGAGGTCCGCACCGTGCGTGCTGGTCATTTCAGGGTCCTCCCGGTCGTTGAGTGGCGCCTCGGTTGGACGCTAGGCGGCCAAGCCATGGCTGGCAATCAGTGAAATCGCCGGTCTCGGGGGCGCCTAGAGACTCGTAGGTCACGAAGGGGGCCGTCATCAGCCCGACCACTGTTAAGACCACGTCAGCCGCGTACTTGTAGGCGAGAGCGGTTCGCCACGCGAAGAGGGGAGAGGCCGAAACCTCTCCCCTCCTGCGTTTCGACCGGCTAGTCGGTTATGTAGTTCAGCTCCGACTGCGACGGTGTCCGGTCAGGCGACGCGGCGCCTCGACCGAGCCCGCACGCGCTGTCGGGCAGCGGAGCCCGGTCGTCACCGGGCGGGCCGTACAGGCGCTTGGCATCGACCCATGGCTCGGCGGCCTGACCGTCGAGCAACAACGGGATCAGGCCCCGCTCCGGCTGGGTCAACGGAACCATGTATCCGTTCGACCTTTCCTGCACCCGCCATCCGTGAGCGGCAATGCGGTCGGCCAGCGTGGTCGGGAAGCCGGCCGGGCTGTCCGAGCGCGGACCGTTGTACTGCTCCTGGGTCAGCAGGTATCCACAGACCGGTTCGTCGAGGATCTGGTCCGGGCCAGGGATTTCGGGCGGCGGAGGCGCTTCACCAGGGTGCGGCGGCGGGAAGGCCGGGACGTCGTACGAACCCCTGAACACGATCCGGCCGGTGTTGGAGATTTGGAACTCCTCCCCTTCCTCGACCGCCTGGGCGATCTCAGTCTGGTTGGCGCGGAAGTAGTCCAGGAACTGGTGGTAGGTGTAGAGGGCGGAGAAGGTCTTACGCTTGCGGCTTTGCGCAGTGTTGGCGCCGCCGTCGTTCGGGCGGGTGGCGCCGCCGGCGCTCCGCGCTTCGAGAAGGATGCCGACGACGTTCTTCAGCCCCAGCGTGTTGCGCAGGATCGTCTCCTGGCTCAAGCCGACGGCCCCACCGTTCTGGCATCCGTACGGGCAGTACCACCAGCCGTCGTCCGAACCCTCTTCGTAGAGCCAGTTCTCCACCAGGTCCTTGGCCTGGAAGTGGACCGACTCAGCGACGTTGAGGTGGCGGGGGAACAGCACAGGCAGGTCGCCTGCCGAGTTGTTGCCGAACTCGTGGCCGTCGAATGCGGCATGTGGTTGGTAGTCGCGCAGCATTTCGGTGAAGCCGAACGTCTCCGGGTGGCGGATCAGCGAGAAGTCCCGGTTCAGGTCCTGGTTCAGGAAGTTGCCTCGCCGGTTCAGCGCCCGGCCGTCACCGTTTATCGCAGGCACGATGAGAACGGTCGTGTTCGACAGGATGTCGATGGTCCGGTCGTCGTCGGCGAAGGCCAGTTGCCGGGCCAAGATGAGGCATGCCTCACGCGACGACGGCTCGTTGCCGTGCACGTTGCAGTTGACGAGCGCCGACGAGGAGGCTGCGATCTCCTCGGCGGTCGCCGGCGGTGCCGGGTAACCGATGATGAACATGTTGATCGGCCGATCGAGTAGGGTACGCCCTATCTCGACGACCCGGACCCGGTCGCTGGCTTCGTCGAGCGCCGCGGTGTAGGCGTACTCGTTCACGTCACTGGTGAACTGTGACGCGTTGGTCTGCTCCCACTCGGTTCGGAGATCCTGCCCGGGAATGCTCGGATCTCCCCAGTACGGCAACGTCGTGTCGTACACCGGTTCGGAGAAGTCCTCACCCGTGGCTCGCACCCGCCAGCGGAATCGGTCGCCGGGGTTGAAGTTGGCATCGGCGAAGGTGGGAACGTCTTGGGTGACTTGGCGGTTCGGCCGCCAGATTCCGGTGATCACCGACGTTCCGGTCACCTCGTTGTTCTGATCGACCGGAGTCCGTTCGATCTCGTACTGTGTCGCGCCCGGAACCGGTTCCCAACTCAGTGTCGCGAAGCCGAGTTGCTGCTCGACGGTGAGTCCGGTCACTTGACCTTGTTCTTGGGCTCGTGATGTATCGGCGGACACCAGCGACGCGAACAACGCGACGCTGAGACCGACCACCAAGAGCATCCAGAGCCGGGAGGCGCGGGGGCTGACAATAACGTCCCCTGTGTGCATGGATGGGTCCCTTCTTCACGACTGATGACACCCGAACAATGACGCTGGCCTCATTCACCTCCCCGAGGCCAGTTCGACCGCGACCGCGAGCATTGCGTGGATGACTGACGTGTTCACCGCGGTGGCGCGTGGCGCGCTGCGGCGCACCGCTTTCAGTGAGCTACCGAAGAGATGCCGACTTGGAAAGCCGCCCACTCCGATGACCACCTGGGCTCGAAAGGGAAGTAGCCCGGTGCCGATGGTCCTGACCTGGAGAAGAGCGGTCATAGTCCCACTCGTTCGGTGAACTTGGGATCTCGCGCGAGGCTATTCGCTATAACCAAAGCTGTCAATTGGTACTGACGCGTGACAATCGGTTCGTCACAGGTGTACAACGTCGGCATAAGCCCGCAGTTCGCGGGTAGGAGCGTTGTCCGCGGCAGAGTTGCCGTAGTGACGAACGGAGCTGATCGCAATGGCTAGAACGCGAATGATGGCGACGCCGGTACAGACGGCGGCGGTCGTCGTATCGGCGGTGTTCCTCCTGGTGGGCGTCCTCGGTTTCATTCCTGGCATTACTACCGATTTCGACACGATGGAGTTCGCCGGTCACGAGTCCGAGGCGATGCTTCTCGGCGTCTTCCAGGTTTCCGTGCTGCACAACATCGTGCACCTGCTGTTCGGGATCGTCGGTCTGGCCGCTGCCAGAACCGCTTCGGGTGCCATGTACTACCTGATCGTCGGAGGAATCGTCTACTTGGTCCTGTGGATATACGGATTGATCATCGACCAGGACGCGGACGCCAACTTCGTCCCGGTCAACGACGCGGACAACTGGCTACACCTTGTTCTCGGCGTCGGCATGGTGGCGCTCGGGTTCGTGCTGGGACGGTCCACCGGAGCGCGGACCAGGTCGACGCCGCTGACCTGACGGGTTGCGGATTGCGCGGTGTCCGCCTTAATTCGGCGGGCACCGCCATGACCGCGACGTGAAGCCGGATCGGACTAGGATGAGTCCGGCCGCGCGCCGAGCGGGGCCACCACCTGGTGCACGATCTTTTCGGAAGCAGGTGCTGGGCATGGGTATCGTGACGCCGGGGTTTCGTGGCCGCCGGATGCCGGACCGGCCGAACCTTCCCCCCGGGCAGTACCTGACCGAGGACTTTCCGGTATTGTCGGCAGGCCCCACGCCGCGGATTCCGCTGGCCGAGTGGGAGTTCGTCATCACCACCGAATCCGGCGAGGTGCACAGGTGGTCATGGTCGCAACTACGGGAGCTTGCGTCCGAGACTTTCACCGTCGACATCCACTGCGTCACCAAATGGTCGAAGCTGGGCACCGCGTGGGAAGGGGTCTCGGTGGACACCCTCATGCGCGATGTCGAGACCGCGGCAGAGTTCGCGCTCGCGTACTCCTACGGCGGTTACACGACGAACCTTCCACTTGAGGATCTACTCGATGGCAAGGCCTGGATCGCCTATCGGTACGACGGCGACGAGCTGGCCCCCGAACACGGCGGTCCGGCCAGGCTCCTGGTGCCTCACCTCTACTTCTGGAAATCCGCGAAGTGGGTGCATGGCGTGCAGTTGCTGCTCGACGACGAACCCGGCTTCTGGGAGACGCTCGGCTACCACGACTACGGTGACCCATGGCGCGAGCAGCGGTACCAGGGCGACTGACCAACCGCCTGGTCTGGCGGGTCGCCCGCTTGGTCGAGAATCGCGCCGAAACGCCTACCGCGCGCACCATCGTGTTCGATGTGCCGGGTTGGCCCGGCCACTTGCCCGGTCAGCACGTCGACGTCCGGCTGACCGCTGAGGACGGCTACAGCACCCAGCGCAGCTATTCGATCGCCGCGCCGGCCGACGGTCACAAGGTCGAGCTGACCGTACAGCGGGTCGACGACGGCGAAGTATCGCCGTACCTTGCCGACGTGCTGTCCATCGGTGACCCGGTCGAGCTGCGCGGCCCGGTCGGCGGCTGGTTCGTCTGGCGACCGGACGATCCACGGCCGGTCCTGCTGGTCGCCGGCGGTGCGGGCATAGTGCCGCTGATGGCCATGATCCGCGCTCGGCGAGCAGCGGGCGTGCGGGTGCCGTTCCGTCTGATCTACTCGGTCCGGGCTCCCGAGGACCGGTACTACGCCAACGAGCTGCGGCAACTCGAACGTGCGGCAGACGGCCTGGACGTCGCGTTCGTGTACACGCGGACCGCCCCGGAGAACTGGTCGCGCCCGGTCGGACGGATCGGCGTCGACGACATCACCGCGCACGGCTGGCCGCCGGACTTCGAGCCACACTGTTTCGTGTGCGGGCCCACGGGATTCGTCGAGACGGTGGCGAGCATCCTCGTCGGCCTGGGGCACGCCCCGGGCGCGATCAAGACAGAGCGGTTCGGACCTACCGGAGGTTGACATGGCGGATCAGTATGAAGACGGCAATGCGCTGGCCGGGCCACTGCGGGAGGTCTTCGCCGTCGACGTGACGACCGCCGTCGGGCGATGTGCATCGTGCGGAACCACGGCTCCGGTGGCGAACCTGCGCGTCTACTCGCGCGCGCCCGGTTGGGTCGGTCGCTGTCCCGCATGCGACGAGGTCGTCTTGCGCTACGTCCGCGGACCGGCGGCCGCGTGGCTCGACGTTCGCGGCGCCGTCAGCCTGCGGTTCCCCCTGACGCCTGACGGCGGGTAGTCATCGGCCGCGCGTATCAGAGGTCGTCCGGCGGGGTCGTCAGGAGGAATCAGTGCCGCTCTATGTGATCATCATCGCGTGGGTGGAGAGTGATCATTCCGAGATCCAACACGTTGACTCCACTGAGCGCCGGCTCATCAGTGACCGGCACCTTTGACAGCTCTTGCTCATCGCGCGACCGCCAGAGGCTGTTGCGCAGCCGCATCCAGAAGGCCCGGTGCTGCTCGGGGCTAGGTGCCTGGCTGGCCTGCCACACCTTGGAGCGGATCTTCTCCACGAGTTCCTGCCCGCCGTACGCCTCGGCGATCACGAGTGCTCCGCGGAACGCACTCGATGATCCGGCGCAGGTGACGATCCGGTTGTTGACCACCAACTGCTCACGGGACGGGTGCGCACCGTAGCGCTCGAGAAGGGGGCCGGCGAGCCAATGCGTCGCCGCGGTCTCATGACCGAGCAGTCCGGCCGCTGCCAGCAGTGCCGATCCTGTCGAAGTGGAGATGATCCAGGAGGGTGACACGGTCCGTAGCCAGTCGGCGATGTCGGTGCGGTGGTCGGAACCGATGCCACCGGGTATGGCGATGATCTCCGGGTTTCCGATCTCCTCGAGTGTCGCCTCGGCCGTCTGCTCGCCTCCGGGACCGGCGAACGTACCTCGAGTTGTGCTGACCGTGACCGTCTGGAGGTCGGGAATGTGACCCAGCACGAACCGAACTACCTCGGTCTCATCGACCAGGACACCCTGATAAACGACGATGGCAATC
>DATHUM010000315.1:0-7912 GCA_035462225.1 Jiangellaceae bacterium
ACGAGCTCGTGCGGCAGGTGTCTCACGAATCCCACTGTGTCGGCAAGCGTGAACACCCGGCCATCGGAGGTACGTGCCTGGCGCACAGTCGGGTCCAGGGTGGCGAACAGCGCGTCCTCGACCAGCACACCGGCCTGGGTCAGGCGGTTGAGCAGCGACGACTAGCCGGCGTTCGTGTATCCGGCGATAACGAGCGCCGGGACCGCGTGACGGCGCCGCCCGGCCTTCTTGGTCTCGCGGGCGGTCTTCATGCCGGCAAGCTCACGGCGGAGCCTGGCCATCCGGGTCCGGATTCGCCGCCGATCGGTTTCGATCTTCGTCTCGCCTGGGCCACGGGTACCCACACCGCCGGTGGCACCTCCGGCCCGGCCGCCGGCCTGCCGCGACAGCGCGCCACCCCAGCCGCGCAGCCGCTGGGCCATGTACTCGAGTTGGGCCAGCTCGACCTGGGCCTTGCCTTCCTTGCTCTTCGCGTGCTGAGCGAAGATGTCCAGGATCAGCGCCGTTCGGTCGACGACCTTGACCTTGACCGCATCCTCGAGGTTGCGCAGTTGAGCGGCCGACAGCTCACCGTCGCAGATCACGGTGTCGGCGCCGGACGACAGGACCACCTCGCGGAGCTCGGCTACCTTGCCCGATCCGATGAACGTCGCTGGATCCGGCTTGTTCCGGCGCTGGATGAGCGCTTCGAGGACCTGCGCACCGGCCGTCTCGGTGAGCGCCGCCAACTCGGCCAGAGAATTCTCCGCGGCCTCGGACGTACCGTCGGTCCACACGCCGACCAGCACGACGCGCTCCAGGCGCAGTTGGCGATACTCGACCTCGGTGATGTCCTGAAGTTCAGTGGACAGGCCCGCGATTCGCCTCAGCGACAGGCGGTCGGCAAGATCGAACTCACCGGTCGTAGGACGGTCGTCCTCAGGCGCGCCGGATGGCTCGTCGACGCGGTAAGGGTCATAGGTATTGCGTGCTCGTGCTGTCATGCTCCTGCTTTCAACACCGATGGCAGGTGAAGTGTTCCCGCACCTCAAGCCTGACATGCCGGCGGGCACCATGGCATCTACTTAAACACGCGTGCGATTGCTCGCGAGATATGCGCATTCGGACGATCTGCGCGCGCTTACCCCGACGAGCGACTACTTCCGGACGTCGATGCGGCGAGCCGGAGCGCGGCAGCAGACCGCATGGCCGCTGCCCGCCGCGCGAGCTGGCTCTGCGCCCGGCGGCGGCTGCGCATCGCGAACTCGTGCAACACCGCCTCGCGCCGTTGCCGATCAGTTCCGCTCATGCCGCCCTCCCCTGTTAATAGGTAGGACGTGCGGAGCACCCGTAAAGATGCAGTGACCTACGTCACATCGGCGTCAGTGAGTTCGACTGTTCCGGACACTCCGAGGACCGCCGGGCCGGTCAGCAGCATCACACCGTCCGGCCGTTCGGACACCTCCAGGCTGCCGCCCGCGACGTCGACTCGATAGGTCTGACCGCGGCCCACACCGTCTCGCCGCATCGCCGCCCAGGCCGCGGCGCACACCCCTGTGCCGCAGGACCGGGTTTCACCCACTCCCCGCTCCCAGACCCGCATGGCGAGGTGACGGTCGCCGCGGGGCACGACGAACTCGACGTTTGCTCCGTCCGGGAACACCGACGCCGGCTTCACGGTCGGCTGCTCGACCAGCCGGCCCGGCTCGTCCAGATCCGCCACGAACACGACGGCAGGGGGATTGGGGACCGATACCGGCACCGCGGGCCACTGCCGATCACCGATACGGACGAAGGACTGCACCCTGGTCGGCGCGGGGTGAGCCGGGCCCATCTCGACAGTGATCGCGCCGGACTTCCCCGCATGGACCGTGCGGATTCCACTTCGAGTGGCCAGCGGCATCACGGGCCTGCGGATCAGACCCGATTCCCAGAGGTACAACGCCATGACCCGGATGCCGTTGCCGCACATCTCGGCGATCGAGCCGTCGGCGTTGCGGTAGTCCATGAACCACTCGGCCTCGTCGGCAAGGGCCTTCGCCTCGTCCACGTACTCGCTGCGGACGATCCGGATCACACCATCGGCGCCGATCCCCGAATAACGGTTGGTCAGCCGGCGAACCGTTGTCGCACTCAGCGTGGGGTATGCCGTTCCGTCCGGATCGGGCAGCAGCACGAAATCGTTTTCGGTCCCGTGTCCCTTGACGAAGCGGAAGGTGGTCACGGGCGACGATCGTATGCCCTGCTCACCTCACCAGTGCAACGGCCCGCGCAACAAGGTCGGGATCGTGGTATTCCAGCCACCGAATCCGGTCGTCCTTGCCGAACCACGAGTCCTGCCGGCGGGCGAACCGGCGCGTCGCCCTGATCGTCTCGGCCCGGGCGTGCTCCTCGGTCCACTCCCCTGCCAGAAACCGCAGCACCTGCGCGTATCCCAAGGCCCGGCTGGCCGTATGTCCCGAGCGAAGGCCGCGAGCCTCCAGCCGGCGTACCTCGTCGACGAAGCCACTGCGCCACATCCGGTCGACCCGGGCAGCGATTCGGGCGTCCAGTTCGTCACGCGGTACCTCGAGGCCGATCTGGACCACGTCGTCGTAGGCGTACTGCTTGGCGGGAAGGGACGCGGAGTACGGCCGTCCGGTGAGTTCGATCACCTCCAGGGCACGCACGATGCGGCGACCGTTGGTGGGCAGGATCGTTGCCGCCGCGACCGGGTCCGTCTCCCTGAGGCGGTCGTGGAGCACGGCAGGGCCGATCACCGCCAGCTCGGACTCCAGCCTCCGGCGAAGCTCGGGATCGGTGCCGGGGAATTCGAACCGGTCCAACACCGCGCGAACGTAGAGGGCACTGCCACCGACCATGATCGGTGGCACGCCACGATCCAGGCAGTCGCCGATGACCGCCCTCGCGAACCGCTGGAACTCCGCCACGGTCGCGGGTTCGGTCACGTCAAGGACGTCGAGCAGGTGATGCGGCACACCCTTGCGTTCGTTCGCGGTCAGCTTCGCCGTGCCGATATCCATGCCTCGATACAGCTGCATCGAATCGGCGTTGACGATCTCCCCGCCGACGGCAAGGGCAAGTTCCACGGCGAGCTCGCTCTTGCCGGCGGCGGTGGGTCCGACGATGGCCACGACGGGAATCCTGCTCACCGGGCCAATCTTGCCGAATCGATCTCGGCAGGATTGGCCTCACCGTAGAGATGAGGCGTCATCCGTTTGGGTCAAGATTCAGCCGTGGCGCTCCCACACGGCCACGAAATAGCCCACGCCCAGCGGTGCCCGGTGGTACAGGATCTCCGCATCGAAGATCACTTCGCCGGCCGCACCGGCGAGAACCTGCCACGCTGCGAATCCGGCCGCCTCGACATCGCGAGCCACAGCCGGGTCCAAAGCCATCAGGCCGGCCGGATCGCCGGAGTCCAGCGCAGCGACGACGGCACGGTCGAACTCCTCGGCCCGCGGGTCGAACGGCCTCGGCGCATGAGCGGTGCGGCCCGCCGCACCATCTCCCATCACCAGCATTGCGACGCGGTCGGCGCGCTCGGCGAGCCGGCTGCCGAGCGACACGCATTCCTCGACCGTCGCGTCTCGAGCGACAAGTTCGCCCTGCACCGGCCCAGTCCAGCCATGCTGTTCGAGCAGCCATGCACCCACGAGCAATGGCAGCGCGATATCGGCGTAGGTCGAGCCGTCGCTGCCCAACGTCACTCTGACGTCCGTCCCGTACGCGGCGAACGTTCCACTCGATCCGGGCGGGACGCTCTTGGTTTCGTCGCCCGAGCCCACGACGACCAGCATTTCCGGCGCCGCGACAGCGACGGCGTCTATTGCCGCAGTGCACGCCTGCCTCAGTCCCGCGAGTTCGTCGGCGGCCCCCCTCGCGAGTTCGGGCACGATCCCTGGCGGATGCGGGCACACTGCGGCAGCGACTAACACGGTGCGAGGTTATCCCACGATCATCGGACATACCGCCGGGTTGACGCCGATCCTTGTGATGGGTCATGGTCGAATATCGATTGTGATCGAGCCCAGCGAAGCGCTGCGTGTCGCCGCCGCCACGACCGTCATCCTGCTCGGCGTCGGCATCTCGCTGGCCTGGCTGCCGGCCTTGAGGTACCGCGGCGGATCCGCGATGCTGGCCCGCGTTCTAATCACTGCCGGCGCGTTCGCGGCGGTGTGGGACACCCGAGGGCTCGGCGGCGTGCTCGGACTGGCGCTGGCCATCATGGGGGTGGCCGCTCTGTGGCAGGGCCAGCCGCCGCCGGAGATCCCGCGACCGCGGCGCAAGGGCATCGTGATAGGTGCGGTTCTGACCGGGCTGCTCGTCATCGCACCCGCCCGCGACTGGTGGTTGCTCGATCGGGTGCCCGACGGCGCCACCGCTCCAGTTGCCTGGACCCTCGGCGCGATCGGCGCACTGGGCACGTTGTCGATCGCCGACCGGTCACGCGTCCACTTAAGGGAAGCGCTGCGCGACCGGGTCACGGTCCACTATCCGTACCCGTCCAGTCCGGACCAGGGTTGACGAGGCGGCCGAGCTATGACGCGCACGCGTGCGCCGGCGGTGCGCCGACCGTCGGCATCCCCAGCAGGACTCCTCCCTGTTCCGCCGCTGTAGCCGTCGACCGCTCGTGGGCGTCGCCCGCACGGGTGCGGCTCACTTTGTAGGTCCCGCCCGCAAGCGCGGAGTCGGCGACCAGGTGATGGGGGGCGGCGTAGGTGACACCGACGGTGACCAGGTCACCGGGCCGTGGGCGCGGTGCGCCGTCCGGCACCGAGAAGTGCACCAGCCGGTTGTCGCGCGCCCGGCCGGAGAGGCGGTGCGTGTTCTCGTCCTTGCGGCCCTCGCCTTCGGCCACGAGCACTTCGACGTCGCGCCGGACGAACCGCTTGTTCTCCGTCCAGGCGACATCTTCACAAACGTCTACGAGCCGCTGGTAGCGCTCCTTGACGACTTCCCGTCGTACCTGACCCGGCATGTCGGCCGCCGGTGTACCCGGCCGCTTGGAGTACTGGAACGTGAACGCCTGGGCGAACCGGGCTTCGCGCACCACGTGCAGCGTCTGCTCGAAGTCCTCGTCCGATTCGCCGGGGAACCCGACGATGATGTCCGTCGTGATGGCGGCGTCCGGCATGGCGGCCCGGACCTTTTCGACGATGCCGAGGTACCTCTCCTGCCGGTACGACCGGCGCATGGCACGCAGGACGGCGTCTGATCCGGACTGGAGGGGCATGTGCAACTGCGGCATCACGGTCGGCGTTTCGGCCATCGCCGCGATCACGTCGTCGGTGAAGTCCCTCGGATGTGGTGAGGTGAACCGCACCCGTTCCAGGTCGCCCACCCCGCCGACGGCGCGCAGCAGCTTGCCGAACGCGTACCGGTCACCGAACTCGACGCCGTACGCGTTGACGTTCTGACCGAGCAGGGTCACCTCGATGACGCCTTCGGCGACTAGAGCCTCGACCTCCGCCAGCACGTCGCCGGGACGCCGATCGCGCTCGCGACCGCGCAACGCCGGCACGATGCAGAAGGTGCAGGTGTTGTTGCAGCCGACGCTTATCGCGACCCAGGCGGCATAGGCGCTTTCTCGCCGCGAGGGCAGGGTCGAGGGAAACACCTCGAGCGCCTCGACGATCTCGACCTGGGCCTCGTCGGCGATCCGTGCGCGTTCCAGAAGCACGGGCAGTGCCCCGACATTGTGCGTGCCGAACACCACGTCGACCCACGGCGCCCGGCGGACGATCTCGCCGCGGTCCTTTTGCGCCAGGCAGCCGCCGACCGCGATCTGCATGCCCGGACGGTCGTGCTTGACCGGTGCCAGGTGGCCGAGATTGCCGTACAGCTTGTTGTCGGCGTTCTCGCGCACCGCGCACGTGTAGAGCACCACCACATCGGCCGGCTCGTCCTCGGCGCGGGCATACCCCGCCTGCTCCAGCAGCCCGGCCAGCCGCTCGGAGTCGTGGACGTTCATCTGGCACCCGAAGGTGCGGATCTCGTATGTGCGCGCGCTCATGTCGCCTTCCAGGGTAAGCGTCGGTTCGCCGTCTGGCGCCGTCGGCCCTCGTGGCGTCCAGAATGATCGTTACCAAGGAGTGACCTCAATGGCATGTCATTGAGCCTGACAGCGACCATCCACATCCTTAGAGTTGACGCCTGTCAAGTGCATGCGAACGCGAAGTGGTCATCCGTGGTACTGCACCGGATATCGCCTGCCTGGGAGGAGACACGCGCCCATGACCAGCGTTCCCGAAGACGGTGGTGAGCCGCTTGTCGTCCTTGAACAGGTCAACAAGCACTTCGGCGAACTTCACGTCCTGCGCGATATCAACCTGACCATCCACCGGGGCGAGGTCGTTGTCGTGATCGGGCCGTCAGGTTCGGGTAAGTCGACTTTGTGCCGAGCCATCAACCGGCTGGAGCCGATCGACTCAGGCAAGATCAGCCTCGATGGCGAGCCGTTGCCTGCCGAGGGCAAGGCGCTGGCCCGGCTCCGGGCGGACGTGGGGATGGTCTTCCAGTCGTTCAATCTGTTCGCCCACAAGACGGTGCTGGAGAATGTCACCCTGGGTCCGATCAAGGTCAAGGGTGTCTCGAAGACGGAGGCCAACGAGCAGGCGATGGCGTTGCTCGAGCGAGTTGGCGTGGCCGATCAGGCTCCCAAACTGCCGGCCCAGTTGTCCGGTGGCCAGCAGCAGCGGGTGGCCATCGCACGGGCATTGGCGATGAAACCGAAGGTGATGCTGTTCGACGAACCCACATCCGCGCTCGACCCAGAAATGATCAACGAGGTGCTCGACGTCATGACCGCGCTGGCACGGGACGGGATGACGATGGTGGTGGTCACGCACGAGATGGGCTTCGCGCGGCGGGCCGCGCACCGCGTCATCTTCATGGACGAGGGCCTGATCGTCGAGGAGGCGGCACCGGATGAGTTCTTCACCAACGCCCAGAGCGCTCGCGCTCAAGATTTCCTTAGCAAGATCCTGACGCACTGAGATCCACCCGATAGAGAGGACAGGAAACGATGCGTACACGACGGTTCGCAGTCGCCACACTCGTGGCAGCCGCCGCGCTGGTGCTAACGGCGTGCGGAGACGACGACGACAATGGTGCGGAAACCGAGCCCGAGGAAGCCGCTACAACCGAGGAGTTCCCCGAGGGCAGCACCATGGCCGAACTCGCCGAGGCCGGCACAATGACTGTCGGCACCAAGTTCGACCAGCCGCTGTTCGGGCTCGTCGGACCGGACGGCGTACCCGTGGGATTCGACGTCGAGATCGCCAAGATCATCGCGAGCGAGCTGGGCATCTCGGAGGACAGCATCGAGTGGGTCGAGACGATCTCGGCCAACCGGGAGCCGTTCATCCAGGACGGCCAGGTCGACATCGTCGTCGCGACATACACGATCAACGACGAGCGCAAGGAGATCGTCGACTTTGCCGGCCCATACTTCGAGGCCGGTCAGATGATCATGGTGCTGGAAAGCAACACCGACATCAACGGCCCCGACGATCTCGCGGGGAAGACCGTCTGCACTGTCGAGGGCTCGACGCCGGCCGAGAACATCCGCACGAACTACCCTGACGCCGAACTGTCGCTCACTGGTGCTTATTCGGACTGCCTGGAGCCACTTCGCAACGGGCAGGTGGACGCCCTCTCGACCGACAACGTGATTCTCTCCGGCTTCGTCGACCAGAACCCGGATGAGTTCAAGCTGGTCGGTGATCCGTTCACCGAGGAGCCGTACGGCATCGGCCTGGAGAAGGGCGACGACGAGTTCCGCGACTTCATCAACGACGTGCTCGAGGAGTCCTACGAGGACGGACGTTGGGCCGAAGCGTGGGAGGCCACCGCCGGAGCGGTTCTCGAAACTCCCGAGCCACCCGCGGTCGACCGCTACTAAAGGCAGGTACGCATCGGGGGCCGCGCG
>DATHUM010000316.1:0-8937 GCA_035462225.1 Jiangellaceae bacterium
GCGCGGGTCGACGAGTCGACCGGTGAGACCGGCCCGACCCAGGTGTTGCGCGGCGAACGGGACGGCGGCAACCTAGAGCACCTGTCCGACCTGCAGCTTCCGCTGCCGGAGTCGCCGTTCTTCGCCGACCTCGTGGGACACGTCGTCACGGCCGCCGACGCCACGGAAGGCCGCGTGATCGTTCGAACCTACGACGAGATCTACGAGTACATCGCTGACTCCGACGCCGACATCGGGACGTTCGCCGAATGGCCGGTGCGGCGGGTTCCCGCGCCGTTCCAGATGCAGTCCGAGACGATCACTTACCGGGCCGGCGGCTGCGGGTACATCACCACCTCCGAGCTCACCGGGGAGATCCACGGCGTGGGTTGCCACTAGCGCCGCGCATTCAACTGGGACGCCGCCGCATTCGGTCAGTCGAGATAGGTCGCCAGGTAGCAGCGCACGACGGTGCGCGCCTCGCGAAGCAGTGCGGGGTCGCCGCGCGGGTCGTCGCGGAAGGCCAGGCGGACGAGGGCATCTGCGGTCTCGACTGCGACCCGCAACGCACGGCGTAGCTCAGCGGTGGTAGGACGGTCGAACAGCTTGTTGATCAGTTCGCCCAACTGATCGGCCAGCCGCTGGCTGGCGTCCCCACCACCGGCGAGGGCGAAATCGACCACGCCGAAGCCTGGAACCGACCTCCGGTGCATTACGTACTCGTCAAAGACCACGTCCAGCATGCCCGCCCAGCCCGAAGGCCGGTCGGACTCCAGAAGGCGGGTGATCCGGCCCAGGTACCGCTCGAGGTTGCGCTCGCCGAAGACCCGGATCAGCTGGTTCTTGTCGCCGAAGAACTGGTAGAACGACCCGATCGACGATCCGGCGCGGGCGGCGACCGCTCGCGTCGTCAGCGCGTCGTAGCCGACCTCGTCCAGCAATTCACCGCACGCGTCCAGCAGCCGGTCGACGCGCACCGCCCCGCGCCGTTGCGTGGGCCGGCGACGCATCACCCTGGTCATCCGACCGCCAGCAAGCTCAGCCCGATGATCGTCACGATCACCATGAGCACCATCAGCGGGATCTGCCCGGAGATCGCCGTCCGGGGCTCGAACAACCTGACGGCTCGATCGTGCGCGGCGATCACTCCCAGTACGTGGCCGGTGACGATCGCCAGGACCTGCACGACCGCGACAAGCTCCGGCGCGAACGGTGACCCGGCGGCCATCTGGTTGCCGCCGAACGTCAGCACGACGGCGCGCTCGGTCTCCTCGACCAGCACCGTGAAGTAGTGAGCGATCAGGTATCCGGCGGCGATCGGGATCAGCGAATGCACGAACCCGGCGGACACATCGCGCTGTCCCACTATCGCACCGGCGACTGCTGCACAGCCGAGGTACAAGGCGGTGGTGATCGCGACGGCGGTCAGCAGGCCGAGCGTCCCAGCGGCGACCGACGATGCCTCACGGGTCGGGGTCAGGCTGTCGAACGCGGTCGACGCGAGCAGGAGGCAGACCACCGCGACCAGGCCGGGAGCGGCCACTACTGTGTCGAGGCTGTTCAGCGGGTTGCGCACGACGATCACGCCGTCGCGCCGCCGACCCAGCGGGGCGAGCCGGCCGAACACCTCGGAGTAGGCCTCGAAGGCGTCCCCGCGGTCGAACCAGCGTGATCCGAACACGGCGGCCGCAGTCAGTTGCACATGGGCATAGGTGCCGGTGAACCACAGCAGAGTCTTCGTCGAGGCCGGTTCCGGCGAGACGAGCTCCATCCAGACAAAGGCGAACAGTCCGGCCGCGGCCGGCCAGTACCCGAGCCAGGCCGGTGGCGAGTACCACCCGGTGCACGCGTCGTTGCGTACCGCCCGGCAGGCCACCTCGTGCACCGTCCGCAGCGGGTTCACGACCCGCCACACCGGCCCGAGCAGCAGCGACGCCGCCGGGAGGCCTACCCAGACCACGCCGTACACGTAGCCCGCCGCCGGGTTCTCGTGCGGGTCGTCCGGGCCGGTGGCAGCGGCGATGACGACGTAGGCGGCGCCAGCGAGAACGACGAGCCGCAATGCCCACCTGATCGCCGGCGTGTCGACGATCAGGCCGACAACAGCGGCCGGCCGCCCCGCAACGGCCCCCCGCAGCCGCGACTCCTGCCACAGCAGGCCGACCGCAAGGAACGACGCGAACACGGCAAGGGCTCCGCCGGCAACCGCGTGGAACAGCGGGATGGGCAGGTCGTGCCCCGGCCCGGTGCCGTGAGCGAGGATCCGGCCCATCAGGCCGCAGCGGGCGCCGGCTCAGCCGCGGCGTCCGGTACAACCCGGCGCGACGGTGCCGCGACGACAAGGCCCCACACCACCCATACCGCGCCGACCAGCAGCCGGAACCACGCCGGCGACAGCGGGGTCCAGGGCAGCAAGACCACCGCCTTGTCGACAGCGTGGATCAACGCCAGCGCGCCGAACGCGACGGTCAGCCAGCCAAAGGCTCCGTGCCCGGCGCGGCGCACCGCTATACCCAGCGCGACGAGCCATCCTCCGATCAAGGCGAGTGCGACTGCCGGCAGCACGGTGTGCCATTGCGGGACGGCGATCACGTTCAGCACCAGGCCCGCGACGCCCACGGTGGTCGCGATGCCGGCCGGCCTGGAGTGCCGCACCCGCCGCCACCAGACCAAGAGCCCGACGATTCCGACCAGCACCGAACTGGCGAGCGTCAACTGCACGTCCAGCCGGCCGAGTCCGCTCGCGCCGAGCCACTCGCAGCCGGACGGGATGGACAGCTCGTTGAGGCTGTACTCGCTGCACACGTAGAGCGAGGCGAGAGTCGCCGGCTCGGCGAACAGCCTCGAGGTCTGCGGGCCGCTGAACTCGCCCACCTCGGCACCGCACGCCGGCAGCCGCAGCGGCACGGAGTCACCGGTGTCGGACTGCCAGCAGTTGCGGGTGCCCTGCCCGTCCCACCACACGTCCAGCCGGTTCGGCCGGGTTTCACCGTCCGGCGTCACGCCGAAACGGTTGCCGATGTACGTGTTGTGGTGCGACGTGTCCCATTGCGTGGTCAAGCCCATCTCACCGCGGACGAACGCGGGCGGGTGCAGCAGCAGAAAGCCCGCGTAGTCATTGCCGTACACCCAGTTGTCGCGGAACACGTTGTAGTTGCCACCCGCGGTCAGCAGGCCCGTTCCCGGTGGAACGCCGATGGCCGGGCAGACGACCCCGCTTTCGTAGCCGCGGTCCGCACTCGGCAGGCCGCACGTGCCGTCACGCACGTACCTGTAGTAGTCCTCGTTGTTGTCGTAGATCAGGTTGTCCTCGAACTTCGAGTGATTCTGCGGCAGGCCCGGGTGATCCGGGAACAGGCTGTCCATCGCGAGCCCGACGGTGTTGTTCGAGAAGTCGTTGCCGTGCGCCCACACCGAATCACCGGCCGTGCCCGAGTAGCCGAGCAGGTTGTGGTGGCTGTAGCAGCCGGTGATCTCGACGGAGTAGCGGTCGACGTCGTACCCGCGGTCTTTGTTGATGTCGGACGCACTGCCGGGATAGACGCCGGAGTCGCCGTTGCCGTACGCCTCGCAGTCGGTGTACAGCCCGTGGTCCACGGCAAAGGTGAGGAAGCCGTATTCGTCGTTCCACCGCCCCACCATCTGGTCTATGACGAATCCCTGGGTCTCGATGATGTAGACCGCGTTGAAAGTAGTGCGCTGGGCGGTGAAGTTCTTCAGGTAGATGCCGTCGGCCCGGTCGGCCCGCAGCGCGTTGAGCTTGGTGTAGCCCGCATCGAGCACGACGTCGCCCGGCCCAGCCCCGGTGCCTTCGATCTGCAGGTCGCGAATGCCCAGGATCGCGACAAGGTTCTGGTTGGTGGGGCAGGCGATCTGATCGTCGAACTCGAGGATCTGGTACCGGTAGTGCCCGCCGTCGTACCAGGGCCGGTCGAGCTCGGCACACTCGCCAACTGGCTCTGGGCGGGACGGCTGCTCGAGGTACTCCCCGGGCAGCAGGTAGATGTTGGTGCCCGGCTGGGTTACAGCGTCAACGGCCTCTTGCAGGGTGGCGAACCCGCTGGCCTGGCAGTCGGCGAACAACTCGAGGTTGCGCCGCCGTAGGTCGGGTGGAAAGTCCGCCACCCGTCGTTCGAAGTCGGTCTCGTCGGCTCCGCACACGAGCAGGACATCCGCCGCTTCGTCGGCCGTGCGGTACGCAGGCACGCTGCCGGTGCCGTCCGGCAGCACCACCTCGCGATCGGCATGTGCCGCCGCCGTCGGCGCAGCCAGAATCGACAACGTCGCCACGACCACGACTGCGACGCCGACCCGTCGTAGATGAACCATGGCGAGAAACTAGAACGATGCTCACATTTACGCCAGGATCCGCCGGCCGCCGATGCGAGATTGAGATCACTGAGTCCCCGCTCGTCGGCGTACGTTGTCACGTGAATCGCGTGCGTGGGCGAGGACGGAGGCGGGTGCCCGGCATCGGCGGGGCGGCCAGGCGATCGCCGGCATAACCTTGCACCTCGCCGAACCCACGGCCGGCCGCCCAGTCCTGCCGAGCCTGGACGATCTCGTCGTGGCTGCGGCCGACGAAGTTCCACCACATCACCAACTCTTCCTCGAACGGCGTACCGCCGATGAGCAGCGCCTGGCCCGGACCGGATGTGGTGATGCGGACCGCTGCGCGACCGGCGTCGAAGACGATCATCGAACCCCGCGAGACGGACGACCCGTCCACCGTGAGCCCGTCCGACAGCGCGAGCACACCATGCTCGAAGGAGACATCGAGAGGAAGCGTGATGCCCTGCTCGGCCGCGATGGCTACTTCTGCCGCCACGAGTGGCGTGTACGTCACGGCCTTGGACGTCGCGCCCGCGTACTCGCCCATGACGACCCTGACGGATGCGTCCCCGACCTCGACCACCGGCAGGTCGGCGTGGTGCGAGAACCAGGGATCGACGTGCCGGTGTTGATCCGGCAGCGCAACCCAGAGCTGGACACCATGGAGCCGGGCCGACCGCTCGGCAGGCGATTCTTCGGAGTGCGAGATCGCCCGGCCCGACGTCATCAGGTTGAGTTCGCCGGGACGGACCAACTGCACGCTGCCGACGCTGTCGCGGTGCAGAACTTCTCCTTCGAGCAACCAGCTCACCGTTTGAAGTCCCGTATGCGGGTGAGGCGGCACCTGCATCCCCGGCCCTGAAGTCACGTCGTGCGGTCCGTAGTGGTCGACGAAACACCACGCGCCGATCATCCGCCGGTCCTTGTGCGGCAGAGTCCGTTGCACGAGCATCGCTCGCGGACCGCCAAGGGGGACCTCGCGCGGTTCGAGCACCTCGGCTGGGCGTGCCGCGTCCAGGTCGGCCGAACTGCTGCAGATGGTCTCCTCCGGACGGCGCTCGAGATTACTCATACGGCGACCATATGCCGCCCAGCACGGCCCTATTACAAGAGCGTGTCAAGCCACCTGCAGGAAACATGCTTCTGCCATGCTCAGCGGCGCGGGGGATCGGCCGTCACCCAAGGAGCAGGCAGGCATGACGCAGACAGCGCCCCAACAGTCCACGATCGACCGCTATTTCAAGATCACCGAACGCGGCTCCACCGTAGGCAGGGAGATCCGCGGCGGACTGGTCACGTTCTTTGCGATGGCCTACATCATCGTGCTCAACCCGTTGATCATCGGCACCGTGCCCGACTCGACCGGAGCGTTTCTCGGCGGTGGCAGCGGGCCCAATCTCGCGATGATCGCCGCCGCCACTGCCCTGGTCGCGGGCGTGGTCACGATCCTGATGGGCGTGTTCGCGAACTTCCCGCTCGCCCTCGCGACCGGCCTCGGGCTCAACGCCTTCGTCGCCTTCGGCATCGCGTCGGAGATGACGTGGGCGGACGCCATGGGCCTGGTGGTCATGGAAGGGCTGATCATCCTGGTGCTGGTGCTGACCGGCTTCAGGAAGGCCATCTTCGACGCCGTGCCGCGTGCGCTGAAGGTGGCGATCAGTGTCGGCATCGGCATGTTCATCGCCTTCATCGGCCTGATCAACGGCGGGTTCATCAGCTCGACTCTCCTACCGTCGCCGCCCGTGCAACTCGGCATCGACGGCTCGCTTGCCGGCTGGCCGGTGCTGGTGTTCGTCCTCGGCCTGGCAGCGGTGATCGTCCTCTATGCGCTCCAGGTCAGGGGCGCCATCCTGTGGACGATCATCGGCGCGTCCATCCTGGCGGTGATCGTCGAGCAGGTCGGCGATATCGGCGCGCGGCTCCCCGACGGCAGCAACCCGACCGGCTGGACCCTCAACGCTCCAGAGATCCCCGACGAGATCGTCGGTGTCCCCGACTTCGGCCTACTCGGGCAGTTCAGCCTCCTGGGGTCATGGGAAGCCGTGGGCATCCTCGCCGTCGTCCTCTTCGTGTTCACCCTGCTGCTAGCTGACTTCTTCGACACCATGGGAACGATGGTCGCCGTCGGCGCAGAGGGCGACCTGCTCGACGAGCACGGCAATCCACCGAACACTCAGCGAATCCTCGTCGTCGACTCAATCGCTGCTGCTGCCGGCGGCGCCGCCGCGGTTTCGAGCAACACGTCATACATCGAGTCGTCGGCCGGAGTCGGCGACGGCGCCAGGACCGGCTTGGCCAGTGTGGTCACCGGCGTTTGCTTCTTGCTGGCGACTTTCCTGGCGCCCCTCGTGTCGCTGGTGCCCAACGAGGCCGCTGCGCCCGCGCTGGTGCTGGTCGGGTTCTTGATGATGAGCCAGATCCGCAACATCAGCTGGGACGACGTGGAGGTCGCGATCCCCGCGTTCTTCGCGATCGTGCTGATGCCTTTCACCTTCTCGATCAGCGTCGGGATCGGCGCCGGCTTCGTGTCGTACGTGCTGCTCAAGGTGGCTCGCGGCAAGGCACGTGAGGTTCACCCACTCATGTGGATCGTCGCCGTGCTGTTCGTGATCTACTTCGCCATCGGTCCGGTGCAAGACCTGATCGGCGTCTGACCCAGAGTTGAACGACCGGCCCTCTTGCGGATTCGGGCCGAGCCGAGTCATCATCGACTGCACCGGCTCGCCCCGGCAACCCGTCGGAGGGCCGGTTCTCTGGAATAGCGCAAAGCTGCCGCCGTCAGCGGCTGGCTCCTCCCCCCGAGCACTGGAATCGCAGCGGCGGCATCACCGACCCTCAGAGCAGCCAACGCAGATCAGGCTCCCGTCTTCAGATGAGGTGAGCGGTGATGCCTCGTGACACCCCACGTTTGACCCGGCCGGCTCGACGCCTGCTGATCGTCGTGCGGGCCGATCCGGTGATCTGCGGCCATGCGGGCGAAGCGAGGAACCTCGCCGAAGTCGCATTGTCGCGTGGGTTCGACGATGTCCGGCTGATCACCTGGCCGCTCGACGTACTGGCGGGCGCCGGGCTGCCGATGAAGCCACTCGAGTCCGTCCTGCCGTATAGCCCCGGCATCACGGTTGAGCGGCCGCAACCGGTTGGCGACTACCGGGTGCCTGATGGCCGATACACCACCGGCCTGACCGGACGCTTGGTCGAACTGTTCGCCGACGGCGTCCCGACGATCTGCATGTCCATGTATCTCACCCCCCACACGACGGTTGTGATGGACGCGTTGAACATCGCACGGTCGGCAGGGTTTGGGTTTCACGTGCAGACCATTGCCGAGGCGGTCGGATCCGATGTCACCAACGTCGTCCGATCATGCCTGCGAACCGGCCAACTCGGCGCTGCGGTAGCGCTGTTCTCGACCTATCTGGCCAACGACAAGTGCGTAGCGGTCTCGGCGTATACCCGTGAGTTGATCGTCGCGTCGGCCCGTGAGGTCGACTTGCGCTGCGGAACCCGACTCGCCGGAGAATGTGAGCGGCGCATCAGCGTCAGCTATCCGGCCGTCGACGCCTCCGCCTTCCGGAATCTCGATCCGTCATGGGTCGACGACGTGCTTGGTCGTCGTGGACTGGTCCGTGACGGTTACGTGCTGTTCTTGTCGCGGGTCACCCGAGCAAAGGGCGTCGATGACCTGGTCGCCGCCTTTCGGGCGTCCGCCAGTGGGCGGTCCCGCCGGTTGGTCATCGCGGGACGCAGTCCAGCGCTCGAGGATATCCAGGAGATGACCAAGGGAGACCGCGGCGTGCTCCTCCTCGACGACGTCACCGACGAGGAGAAGCCCGCGCTGATGGCAGGATGCGCGGCCTTCGCATTGCCGAGCAAGCCGGCGCCCGACTTCATCGAGACATTCGGGATCGCGCTCGTGGAGAAGATGCTCGCCGGTGGCGGGCCGGTGATCACAACGGACACCGGCGGCATTCCCGAAGCTGTGGGCGATACGGCGTTACAAGTGCCCGTAGGCGACATTCCCGCCTTGGCGGCGACGATCGACCACGCGGTGCTGGACATGAGCGCGGACGACCGCTCGGCGCTGGCCGAGCGAGCCATCCAGCACGCCTTGCAGTTCGACCGCACGACGGTGTTCGACCGGCTGTTCGCGGACATGACGCTGGCCGCGGCAGGGTCGCGAGCGACGTTACGTCGTCACGCCGGGCGGTGACGCAGTCGGCGATCTGGGTAGGGCTAGGCGACGGTATCCTCGCGCGTTCCTACCTCCACATCGGCCGGCCGCCAGCGCCCGAAGATCATTACCGTTAGTCCCTCGAGCAGGGTCTGGATTCCGAGCAGAATTCCGAGCAGCGCGAGTGTCGCCGAGGCCAGGTTGAGCAACACGATCAGCCCGAGGACCATCGACGCCAGCCCGCTGACGATAAGCGGCCACCGCATACTAGGCAGTTGGAACGAGACCAACACCCGGACAAGCCCACTGACGAGGAACAATGAACCGGCAAGCAGGGTCAACGTCGCGGCGCCGACCAGTGGATTCCGCAGGATGAACAGCCCGAGGACTGCAAGGACGGCACCGCCCAGAGCGACCGACCAGAACCCGCCGGACTTGATCCGGAACAGCGA
>DATHUM010000317.1:0-4390 GCA_035462225.1 Jiangellaceae bacterium
AACGACGCTGCCGAGCAGGGTCCTGCCGTCGGTTGCGATTCCGCCGGGAGTGTTGTACGGATCTTCGATGCCGGCCACATGCGGCATGGACGACAGCTCGGCGAACAGGTCGGCGACCGCCGCCTGAACGGCCGGATCGTCGACTCCGCTCTCGGCCCGGACTACGACATCGATGGAATCTCCCGCCTGAGCGGGAAATTCGGCTTCAAGCAAGTCCTGGGCCTGCAGTGAGTCCGATCCGGGGGCGGAGTAGTCGGCGGCGAACTCGCCGGCGAAGGCTGAGGACAGCCCCACGGCAGCGGCGATCACGGCGAGCCAAGCCAGTACGACGCGGCCGCGATTCCGGAATGCGACGCCCCCCAACCGGCCGAGTGGACCCGGTCGAGGCACGGCGGGCGCGGTGTCGTCCGTCGTGATTGTCGGAGTGGTCATGATGTGCTTCCCCCTGCAACGGGTCGTGACGTTGGTAATGAGCCCTCATTGGCGTTATGCTTCGTAACACAACACCAGGATCGATACGCTTGTCAAGACCTTTAACCTCTGTAACGATGCTTAACGACACGCTCCAGGAGGCACAGCGCCTGTGACGACACATTTGCCCCATCAGCCCGCGACCGACGGCCCACCGCTGTCACGCCGCGAGCGCGCGCGGGCCGCGACGATCGATGAGATCAAGGAAACCGCAACGCGCCTCATGTCCGAGCAGGGCACGACCGACTTGCGGTTCTCCGACATCGCTCGCGAGATGGGCATGACCGCACCGGCGCTCTACCGCTACTTCGCCGACCGTGACGAACTGCTCACCGCACTGATAGCCGACACGTACGACGAGCTGGGAGCCGTCGTCGCGGCCGCCCGCGAACGTGTACCGACCGACGACATCTGGGGCCGGTTCCTCGCGGTCGCCAACGCCTACCGGTCATGGGCGAACCATGATCCGGTCCGGTTCGCGCTCATTCTGGGCATGCCGGTGCCGGGTTACGCCGCACCGGAAGACGGCCCGACGACAGAGGCCGCTATACGCGCGATGTCGCAGCTCAAAGCGATCTTCTTCGACGCGGCGGAGCAGGGTGCCCTCGGCGCGCCGCTGCTTACCGAGGTGCACGAGGCGTTGCGCGAATGTACCGAAGTCGAGAAGCAGACTCACCCCGACGAGCCCGACCAGTCTCCGGAGATGTTCCAGGCCATGCTGCACTCGTGGGCTTCGCTGCATGGGTTCACCAGCCTGGAAGCTCACGGACACCTCGGCTGGATGTCGCAAGAAGCCCGCGACGCCCTGTTCGTCTCGTACGTCCGGCTGACCGCAATCACCGCCGGCCTCCCCGTCCCGAACACCTCGCGCTGATCGTGCAGCGATCAACGCACAGCGGCTACCTGTAGCGGGACGGCTCGGGCAGCAACTCGTTCATCGAGCCGGACCGGAACCCGCGCGGATCGACCTCCACGGCATCGAACCCGGCCGAGCGAACCCCGTCGACCGCTTCGACCATCTCGGCCACCCGGCCGACGACGTCCGAGTCCACCTCGACCCGGGCCGTATGCCCGAGATCACGGACCCGCAGGTTGCGAACCGGCACGCCGGCCGCCTCGAGGTCCGCGCGAAGCGTGGCCTCGGCTCGGTCGACGCGGGCCAGCCGGGCCGGCGTGATCTCCAGCCCATAGGCGACCCGGCTGGACAGGCAGGCAGCAGCTGGTTTGTTCCACGTCGGCAGGCACCAGCGCCGGGACACCTCCCGGATCTGCTGTTTGGTCAGCCCTGCGTCCAGCAGCGGCGTCACAGCACCCCGCTCAGCGGCCGCCCTGATACCGGGGCGGAATCCGACGACAGCGTCGTCAGCGTTGGTTCCTGTCGCTACGTATGCATAACCCTCACGCTCGGCGAGCGGCCCGAGCACATCGACCAGCTCGGCCTTGCAGAAATAGCACCGGTCTCCGCTATTGGCGCGATAGCCCGCGCGCGACATCTCGTCAGTGCGCGGCCGGACATGGCGAACGCCCAGGCCTTCGGCGAACTCGCGCGCCGCGACCAGCTCGCGGCGCGGCAGCGACGGCGACACGGCGGTCGCGGCCAGCACATTGCCCGCACCCAGCGCCCGCACCGCCGCAGCCAGCAAGAAGGCGGAGTCGGCACCGCCGGAGAAGGCGACCACGATCGAGCCCAGCTCTCGCAATTGCTGGTCCAATGCCGCCAGCCGGGTGTCGACCACGTACCGGTCCAGCCACTGCGGAAACTCGGCCAGGTCGCTCAGCACGGCATCGGCCCCGGCCTGTCGCAGCGCGATCGCGTCGTGCGAGCCGGTCGTCAGGCCCACGGCTCGGGCGTCTGCGACCTTGGCGCCCACCATGTCGCCGGGATGATCGCCGACGTGGACGGCGGCGCCGAGCTGACGCAACGCTTCGCCCTTCGCTTCGCCATACCGCTCCCCCACCACGCCGTCCACGGCAAGCCCGACATACTCCAGCGAAGCGTGAATCAGATGCTCCGCTTTGGCGCTGACCACCACGGCCCGGCCGCCATGTGCACGGACCGCCTCAATGGCCTCGGTCGCGCCGGGCAGCAGTTTCGTCCGGGGCACACCCAAACTCGGGTAGAGCTCGCGGTACAGCCGTGCCGCTGCAACTGCGACATCCGGGTCGAGGAGCTGGCTGCAGGTGACTTCCAGCGGAATGCCGATGAGCGCCCGCACCGAGTTCGGATCCACCGTCGTATCGAAGTGGCGGGCCGTTTCCAGAAACGTTGCAACGATGCCGTCAGCGGAGTCGACGAGGGTGAGATCGAGATCGAATCCGACGACAGGCCGCATGCGCTCGAGCCTACCCGGCGGCCGGATCGCGCCTGTACCTCAGCCGACGGAGCCTAGCCGCGGCAGCATCGCGGCGGCCCGCTCCGCCTGCGCTTCGGCCGCCCCGCCGACCACGATGAGTATCACTTCATCGACGCCGACGGCGGCATACTCCTCGACCGCGGGCAGCACCGACGCCATCGCATCGGCCGGGTGGTCGTCCGGTCCTGCCGAGTCAGGCAGCCGGATTTGGACGGTCCGGCGAATCTCGTCGGGGTCGCGGCCTACGGCTTCGCAGTGCTCGTCCAGTACCTGCGAGAGCTCGGCGACCTCGCTTGGCGGACCGCCAGGCAGGTTCCACACGTCCGCGTACTGAGCCGTCAACCGCAGCGTCCGCTGACGGCCCCGTCCACCGATCCAAATCGGTGGGTACGGCCGCTGGACGGGTTTGGGTTCGGCAATGGCGTCGGTGAGTTCGTAATGGCGGCCGTGGAAGGTGGTCAGCCGTTCGGTCCACATCGACCGGATGATCTGGCAGGCCTCCTCCAGCCGATCCATCCGGTCCCCCACGGTGCCGAACTCGAGGCCGAGCATGGTGTGCTCGTTCTCGGCCCAGGCCGCGCCGATGCCGAACTCGAGCCGGCCGCCGGACAGATGGTCGACGGTCACCGCCATCTTCGCCAGAACCGCTGGATGCCGGTAGGTGTTGCCCGTGACCATGCAGCCGATCCGGACGCGTTCGGTCGCCTCGGCCATCGCGCCGAGCAACGTCCAGGCCTCGAAGATGACGCCGGTGGGGTCGCCTCCGAGTGCGGCGAAGTGGTCCATGTTCCAGACCGAGTCGAAACCGGCTTCATCGGCGATCCGCCACACCGCCCGGTACTCGTCGATGGGTGCCTTCTGGGAGAGCTTGAGTCCGTATCGCACGCTCAAGTATCTACCCGTGCGGGCTACGACCCGCGATCCCGATTTTCGGCCTCAGGAAGGACCACACGGCCACTTGCAGCCGGTAGCCTGCTGCCGTGATGCTCGAACGACGGCGCAAGCGAACTTCCAAGGACGCCGAGGAGCACGAGTCCGAAACCGAGGAGGTGCGGACGGCCAGCGAGGCCGCCCGCCGCGATGCGTCCCGCCGAGCAAGTGAACTCATCGCCCGGCTTCGGAAGCTGTAACACCGGGCGCATGCCCACCGGCAGGGCCTTAGCGTAGGACGGATGGGGACGGTCACGACCGAGGCGCCTCGCAGCCTGGCAGAGGAGCTGCGTCGGCGCTCTGACGCCGAGCTGGCTGCCCTCTTGCGTGCCCGTCCAGACCTGCTCACCCCGATTCCGGCTGACGTTGGCCAGCTCGCCTCCAGAGCGACCACCAGGACTTCGGTCGTCCGCGCCCTTGACCGGCTCGACCGGTTCACCCTGCACGTCGTCGAGGCGCTCGCGGTGCTCGCCGAACCGAGCAGCCCGGCAGCGATCCGAGCACTGCTCGCGGTGCCGCTGGGACGGGTCCGCCGCGCTCTCGAGCCGCTCCGCACCCGGGCCCTGGTGTGGGGGCCGGAGCGGTCGACACGGCTCGTCCGCACCGCGCACGAGCTGCTCGGACCGTTTCCGGGC
>DATHUM010000318.1:0-7363 GCA_035462225.1 Jiangellaceae bacterium
CCGCGGGAGTCGAAGTCGCGGCCTTGGGCCACTCGTGAACCGGCCACCGAGACCAGGCGAGCCTCGAACGAGCTCGACTCTTCGTCCGAACCGGTGTCGAGCGTGGCGACCAGGTCCCAGTAGGCGGCCGCCCGGAACGCCATCCGCTCCCGCTCACGGTCTACGACGAACCGGGTGGCGACGCTCTGCACCCGACCTGCGGACAAACCCTGCATCACCTTGCGCCACAGCACCGGCGAGACCTCGTACCCGTAGAGACGGTCGACGATCCGGCGAGCCTCCTGTGCGTCGACCAAGTGCTCGTCGATGTCGCGGGGGTTCTGAATGGCCGCCATGATGGCGTCGCGGGTGATCTCGTTGAAGACCATCCGCTTGACCGGCACCTTGGGCTTGAGCTCTTCGCGCAGGTGCCAGGCGATGGCCTCGCCCTCGCGATCCTCGTCCGTGGCCAGGAGTAGTTCGTCCGCGTGCTCGAGAGCGGCCTTGAGCTTTCTGACCTGATCCCTGGCCCGACCAGGCGGCACGACGTAGAGCGGCTCGAAACCGCCCTCGACGTCGACGCCGACCGGCGCACCGAACCGGTCGCGCTTGGCCGCGGGGACCTCGGTCTTCTTGGTCGGCAGGTCGCGGATGTGCCCGAACGAGGACTCCACGACATACCCCGTGCCCAGATAGCCGGCGATCGTCTTCACCTTGGCAGGCGACTCGACGATGACCAGTCGGCGCAGGCCGTCGTTACTCGTGCGGGCCACGTCTGGTTACTCCTCCGTGCGTGAACATCGACAGGCGAAGTGTGCAACCAACCCGGTTGGTCCTGTCAACTCGGCTAAGACAACGCACGGTATACGACGCCTCTTCCAAGTTGATATCTCAGCGTAATCGCAAAGACTATTTTGCAAAATTTCCTTTGCGGTTTACGCTGGCACCATGGCGCTCTCTCGCAAACAGGTCACGGACGTCGATACCCTGCGGGCTCTCGCTCATCCCCTTCGGGTCCAACTGCTCGGAGCGCTCCGTCTGGACGGTCCCGCTACGGCCTCTGAGCTCGGCCGGCGCTTCGGCGAGTCCAGCGGTTCAACGTCTTACCACCTCCGGCAACTGGAGCGATTCGGTTTCGTCGCCGAGGACGACGAACAGCCGTCGCGCCGCGAGCGTCGCTGGCGCGCGGCGCACGACGTCACGAGCTTCCGACCCGCCGACTTCCTGGACGAGGATGCCGGTCGCGAAGCACTCGAAGTAATGGAGAGCCAGCAACTCAGGTTCCTGCTCGACACGGTGCAGGCTTGGCACCGGGCGAAGGCCGGCTGGCCTCGCGCGTGGGTGAGCGCGGCCGAACAGAGTGATCTTCACCTTTGGCTCAGCGCAGCCGAGCTGGCTCAGATGAACCAGGAGTTGCTCGCCGTAGTCCAGGGCTGGATCGCTCGCCAGCGCCGTCCAACGGATCCCGATGCCCGGCAGGTATCGCTGTACCTGCTGACCGTGCCGAGGGTTGCGGGTGACCGATGACGAGTGTCACCGCCGATCAGGCCCGCACCCGGTTCTTGATCCTCGAAGCGCTGCGCTGGTTTCCCACCGGGCTGCTGCTGCCGGTGTTCGCCCTACTGCCGATCGAGCGCGGCTTGAGCCTCGCGCAACTCGGCCTGGCCGCCGCCGTGCAAGGTGCGGTGGTGCTCGCCCTGGAGCTTCCGACCGGCGGACTGTCCGACTCGCTCGGTCGCCGGCCCGTGCTGCTGGCCGCCGGCGTGCTCTCGCTGGCCTCACTCGGGCTGTTGTTCGCCGCCGACTCGTTCGCCCTGTTCGCCGCGGCGTTCGCCGTCCAGGGCGGGTACCGAGCTCTCGACAGTGGACCGTTGCAGGCGTGGTACGTCGACGCGTCACTTGCCGCCGAACCTGACAGGAACGTCACCGGAGGGCTGTCCGCGGGCGCCACGGTGACCGGCCTCGCGATCGCCGCTGGTGCACTGAGCGGTGCCGGGTTGGTCGCGCTGGACCCGCTCCAGCGCGTCGAACCGCTCGCGACGCCGGTGCTCGCTGCGGGGGTGGTGCAGATTGCGGCCCTGCTCGCCGTCGGCGTCCTGATCACTGAAGTGCGCAGCACCCGCGGCCGGAGAGCCGTGCTGCGCTCCGTTACTGCGGTTCCGCGCATCATCGGCGGCAGCGTGTCTCTGCTGCGCGGGTCGCACATCCTGGCGGCCCTTGTCGGGGTCGAACTGTTCTGGGGTTTCGGCATGGTCACCTTCGAGGTGCTGATGCCGATCCGGTTGGCCGAGGTCACCGGCAGCTCTGGTGACGCGGCAGCTCTGATGGGGCCGGCGGGGGCGGGTGCCTGGGCCGCCGCCGCGGCGGGAGCGGCCATCGCGGGACTCGCGGCACGCCGGTTCAGCACCGCGTTGACAGCCGCCGCCCTCCGGGTGATCCAGGGCATCACCGTCGCCACGATGGCGGTGTTCGCCGGGCCGGTCGGAATCGTGGCGGCGTACCTCGCGACGTACGCCGTCCATGGCGGATCCAGCCCGCTGCACCATTCGCTCCTGCATCAGCAGGTCACCAGCGAGCACCGGACGACCGTCCTGTCGTTGAACTCGATGGTGGCCCAACCCGCCTACGCGGCGGGCCTCGTGGTGCTCACCGCCCTGGCCGACGGAACGTCGGTGCGGCTCGCCATCATCTGCGGCGCAGTGGTCCTCGCACTGGCGGCACCTCTCTATCTGCCGGCGTGGAGGGCGAACCGGGACCAGGCACGGCACGAGGTCGTCACGGTCGTCGGCTGAACGCGGGAGCCGAGCGGGCCCACCGGGTGCCCGCCGACCCGCCTGGAACCTTTAGATTTCGTCCCGTGACTGTGATGATCGGCACGCTGGTGGCACTGGGCATGCTCGTTCTGGTGCCGCTCGGTTTACGACTCATAGACACCGGCGGCGGACCGGTCGCGGTGATCGCGCAGGCCTGGCCGCTCGCCGGAGTAGCAGGATGCGCATCGCTGATTGTCGGCAGGGGAACGACCGCCGTGGTCCTGGCGGTCCTGTACGCGGCCGTCACCCTCGCATTGGCGCTCGCGGCCGCCGAGCGCCTGTGGCGGCGCCGCTCCCTCGCCCCGGCGGAGGTGGCCGTGCTGACGGCCATGGTTTCGCCATCTGTCGCAGGCATCAGCCTGGTCGCTGAGCGAGGCGGCTGGGAGCTGCTGGGCTTCGACATGAAGGTGCTCGCACTCACGGTGGCGCACTTTCACTTCGCCGGATTCGCGGCCGCACTGATCGCCGGCCTGATCCACACGACCGTACCGGGAATTCTCAGCGCCGCGCCGCCGATCGTGATTCCCGCAGGGATCGCGGTCGTACTCATGGGCTACTTCACGACCGAAGCTGTCGAACTGGCAGGCACCGTGATCCTCACGGCCGGTATGTGGCTGGCCGGGTGGCTCATCTGGCGAAAGATCAGGCCGCTTGCGGCGAGCCGGCTCACCCGCCTGCTGTTCGGCATCAGCGCGGTCGCCCTCGCGGTAACGATGCTGCTCGCGCTCAGCTGGGCGGCCGGACACGTGTGGGACGCCGTCCCGCACCTGTCGCTCGATCTGATGGCCGCCACCCATGGACTGGTCAACGCCGTGTTCTTCGCCCTGGGTGGCCTCGTCGCGTGGCGGCGCTTCCAGCGTGAACGCAGCCTGGGGCTCAGCACGGCCACCTGATCACGCCGCCTCGACGAGCCATTGCCAGACGATGTCGCCGGCTCGTTCGAGCTGCTCCTCATCGACCACGCCCGGCCGGTCGCGCGATGAGTGGTACTCGGCGTACGGCACGCTACCGAGCCTGGCGGCCGGCACGTCCGCCTTCTCGAAGGACCAGTGGTCACTCGACCGGTTCTCGCACGAGCGCGCCGCGATGTCGATGCCCTCAGCGACCTCGAGAAGGGCGTCGCGGACCGCGGTGCTGCCCGTTCCACCGGTGCAGATGGGCACACTCGACGCGGCCACACCGACGCGGTCGAGCGAGACCATCGCCGTGACCGCATCCGTACCGGGCAGGTCTGCCACGTACTGCTGGGACCCGAAATGGTGCATCCGGTCACCCGAACCGCGGGGCTCCTCCGCGCCGAAGGCGACGAACCGGACGTCGACCGGCAACGGCGTCGCCGCTGCCAGCCGCGCGAGCTCGAGAACAATCGCGACACCCGACGCGTTGTCCTCCGCGCCTGGCGCCACGGCAACTGTGTCCAGATGGGCGCCGATCACCACATGTGGCGCTGCCACGTCGAACCCCGGCGGATCGGCGATCACGTTGGCCGACGTGCCCGGCTCGACGACCGTGCCCCATTCCGGCCGGTACGACGGGTCACCTTCCGGTACTGCGACCTCGACCTGCTCGACTTCATAGCCGAGCCCGGCGAACTGTTCGGTGACCCAGTCGGCGGCTTCGTGAAACGCCGGCGACGTCGCTTCGCGCGGCCCGATCTCGCCGGCCAGGTGAACCACCGTCGCCAGGGCTCGCTCGGCGTCGAACTCCGGTGGAGGCTGATAGGTGGCGGTGGCACGCCCGTTAGGGCCGGTACCGGGTGTCTGCGGGCCCGTCGCCGGCGGGGTGCCCGCGTCCGTCGCCGGTGGGGTGCCCGCGTCCGTCGCCGGCGGGGTGCCGGCATTGCCGCCTTCGGGTGTCTCGTCACCCGACCCGGTGCAGGCGGCGGCTAAGGCGGCTCCAGCCAGAACCACCGCAGTCGCGTGTCGCACCTTCATCCGGCCTCCAGTGGCAATTCTTCACGTCGAGGCGCCGGCGGCGAACTCGAGGTATCCGTCCGCGACGAACCGGCGGACTCGAGGCAGCAGATCTGACCGCAGCGCGGGTGAATCGACGTCCAGGACCGCGGCCACCGCATCGACAAGTGTGCCGATCGGCACGGAACCGTCACAGGCGCCTACGAGCGCGGCCTCGGCGGTTCCGACTTCGACCGCCCTGCGCAAGCCGCGTTGCTGCCGCAGCACGACGTGTGCCGGATGCTCCGCTCCGGGCGGTCCGATCTGCTCTTGTACGACATCGTCTGCCAGGTGCAGACGAGTGCTCAGCAAGTCCTCGTCCCGCTCGAGGCGGCGCAGGGTTTCCAACCGGTCGAAGTGTCCGGCCACCGCTGGCCCCAGTGGTTGCTCGACCGCGTGCGGCCATTCCTCGACGCGGACGGCCTGATCATCGGTGCGCGCCGCCCGCAACATGATCCAGCCGAAGCCGATGCCCTCCACCCGCTGCTCCTCGAACCAGGCGAGCCACGAGTCGTATCGGCTCACATAGTCCGGGCCGGCCAGCTCACCTGCGTCCCTGAGCCAGAGTTCGACGTACGCTGCGGGATCCTGCACCTCGCGCTGGATGATCCAGGCGTCGCAACCGGTGCCCGCCACCCACGCACCGACCCGCTCCTGCCAGTCCTGCCCCTTGACGTGCATCCAGTTTGCGAGCGACTCCAAGGTGCCACCGTCGCGAAGACGGGCGGCTCCGCCGGCGACCACCCGCCTGGACAACTCGTCGCCGGGCAACCCGCTGTCGCGGTAGACGTGGTGGCCGCCGGGAGACACGACGAACGGCGGGTTGGTCGCGATCAGGTCGAACTGCTCCGCGGCTACCGGTTCGTAGAGGCTGCCGGCCCGGAGATCGACGTCCATGCCGTTCAGCCGAGCCGTCAGCGCGGCCAGCGCCAGCGCCCTGAGATTGACGTCCGTCGCGACGACGGTCGTGCAGTGCCGCGAGAGATGCAGGGCCTGTACGCCGCAGCCCGTGCCCAGATCGAGTGCCCGCTCAACCGGCCGCCTGACCGTGAGCTGGGCAAGGGTCGAGGAGGCTGCGTTGACGCCGAGCACGTGGTCGTCCGCGACCGGCTCCATCCGGCCGTCCAGTCCCGGGGTGAGATCGCTGACGACCCACCAGTCGCCGGCCTCGTCCGCGTACGGACGAACGTCCACCACTGCGTGGATGGCATCGCCGTCGACACCGAGCAGCCCGCCGTCGAAGAGCTCGGCCAGCGGCAGCACCCTTTCCACGGCCGCCCGCCGGACCGGCAGCTGCAGCGGCCAGAGCCGGGCAAGGGTCTCCAGCGGTGAGCCACCGGACGTCACCCTTCGGCCGGGAGTCGTCTCGTTGCGGTTCAGGGCCGCGGAGGCCACCGGGCCGAGCAGCCCGGTGACGGAGTCGACCGTGTACTCGGCCTTCGCCAGGGCATCGCGCAGCCGTGCGACACCGTCGCCGGTCAGTCGCGGAAGTTCCACCCGCCCTCCCGTCCCATGCTCAAGGCCCATCGTGGCACGGCTCGTAGGCTCTGCTCCGTGAGTCCGGAGCTACAACTCGCCGCGCTACCGCAGGACGAGGACTACGGCCACTTCACGGCCATGCAGGTCCGGGACGGGGCCACCCGCGGTCTACGACTCCACCTTGCTCGCTTGGACGCGGCGAACAGGGAGCTGTTCGGCGAACCGCTCGACGGAGGCGCGATTCGAGAACGGCTTCGGCGAGGACTGGCCGGCCGGACGGATGCCTCGGTGCGGTTCACCGTCCGGCGGCCGGCCGGAGAACCGGGCTCGGATCCGTCCACGGTGGTGACGATCGACGACCCGGTCGCGATGCCGGTCGGGCCGCTGCGGCTCAAGAGTGCGACGTATCAGCGTCCGCTTGCACACATCAAGCACCTCGCGTCGGCCGGTCAACGCAACCACCGGCGGCGGGCGCTCGATGCCGGGTTCGATGAGGCGTTGCTCACCAATGCGGTCGGCGTGATCTCCGAGGGCGCGATCACCAACGTCGGATTCCTCGACGGCGCAACGGTCGTCTGGCCGGATGCACCTGCTCTGGCCGGCATCACGATGCAGGTGATCGTCCCGGCCCTTGCTGCCCGGGGCGTTCGGTCGGTGCACCGAGCGGTGCGGCTGCAGGACGTCGCCTCGTTCGACGGTGCCTTCGTCACGAACTCGTGGGGAGTGGCGACGGTCGGCGCCATCGACGATCTGGAGCTACCCGTCGACGAGGCGTTCGGGCATACGCTTGCCGCGGCTTACGAGTCGGTGCCCTGGGACCCGATCTGATCGGCGAGGGTAGCTGGAGAGGCGGCACCGGGCGGGCGGACGACCGGTTGCGGATTCGGGCCGAGTCAGTTGGAGACTGTGGACCTGCCCGCACGAACGATCGGTCCGCCGTTTCCGGTGCGCCCTGCGCCGGCCCGGCGTCACCGGCGTCCGCCCGGGACCGCGGACGCCGATACGACGTGCGGACTGGCTGGATCCGTATTGACGATCACCAGGTCAGCGCGTGACTCCGGCGCACACGCGGCAAGGTAGAGCTGCTGGCCCCGTAGGTAGCGACGGTTGGCCGGATCCTCGGGATCAAGCGGACACCCG
>DATHUM010000319.1:0-1789 GCA_035462225.1 Jiangellaceae bacterium
GACCTGCGTGCCACTGAACTTCGACTCCGCATGGACGCTCCTGACCCGGAGCAGTCCACTCCTAACCCCAATGCGTCAAAAACTCAGGCGGCCCGCGCTAACGCCTTCTCGATGCGGCTGAAGCGTTGGCGCGTTGCCGCGTTGTTCGAGAGCCGCAATCGGGTCGCCCCATTCGGCCGCACGAGGATGGCGGCGCGATGGAAGACCTCAAATCGCAGCGTCTGAACGGTCTGGAGCAGATGCAGCACGGTGTGCTTGCGCGACCGTGTCCGTTCGGGTGCGCCGGTGTCGATCTGAAAGTTCGTCAGGAGGTTATGGGCCAGCGCGACCAGTTGTTGCCAGGCGCTGTTGGCGGCGTAGCCGTTCGTCGGCACGGTGTGAAACGCCAGCCCGCCTTTCAGATGACCGATGGTCTTCTCGTGGTTCCCGCGGCCGGCCATGAAGTGCCACAGGTTTCGGATGGTCAGCGAGAGATTGCTGGCGACAGCCGAGTACTCGTAGTAGCCGTCGTTGGGATTGAACAGGTCGAGCTGAAAGTTCTTCGCCGTCCGATGACGGACCCTCTTTCGGTAGATCGTGACCGCGATCGGAAACCCCCACGGCGAGATCGCCTCGGGCAGGGCGAAGCCGCTCACGTCGTGGGTCACCCTCGCCCAAGTGGGCCGCCGCCGAATTTCGGCCTGCAGGTCCAGCCACGTGTAGAACGGCACCTTGATGGCGTAGGCGACTGGCCGTCCACGCAGCCAGCGCAGCACATCCTCGCGAAAAAAGGCCGCATCCATGCGAAATCGGACCCCGCGGCGGCGCCCGAGGGTCGCCACGACCTGGTCCCACACCTCCCGCAGAAACGGCAAGCTCGCCTTTCCGTCATGCACGTTCCCCGACCGGTTCTTCACGCGGAGGATGTGCGTGGTCTCGGCGACGTGCGCCAGGATCGGGTAGTAGCTCGGCACCTTTCGGTGATGCGGATTGAAGCCGCGAAACGCGCGCTCTACCTGCAGCCCAGTGGAGACCACCACGCCATCCACATCGATGGTGATCGTCCCCAGCCCGAGCGCGGGCAACACGCGCGCGACGACGCCGGCATTGAGATCCTGCAACCGGCCGACGGTGGTCATCGTGAACTGTTTCAGCCAGCGACTGACCGTGCGCGCCGTCGGCAAGGCGCGCAGCCCGGTGAAGCGGCGAACCAGCGGATCGTCCGACAGATAGGCGACGTGCCGCAGGCGCCGTCCGCCCACGACCAGCAGACCCACCAGCAGCCGCACCATCGCCACGACGCCATAGTCGCCCCACGTCGGCGTTCCCCGGAAGACCTCGCGCACCGATGCGTTGAAGCGCGTGCGTCGGAGATAGCGGCCGAACAACTCCAAACCCGCGTACGACGTCAGTGCGACATCACTGAATTCCAGCGGCAGGTCGCCATTGACACGCGCCGGCAAATCGAGTTTCCTTTGTCTCACTGTCAAAGGCCTTTCGTTGTGGACCGGGAAGGTTGGTTGGCGCCTCCTTTCAACCACAACGGCGGGCCTTTTTCAATTTCAAAGCAATGGGCCGCCTGAGTTTTTCGTCACATCAGGGTTAATCATGGCGATGGCCGCCTGCTTTCAGAATCATCTTGCCGTGTTCCACGCGGACGTGACCGGCCCCTTGAGCGAACGCGAGGCGGCCCAGAAAGTGGCCCGGCACTTGAAGCTGGACTTTCAATCGGTCGCCGTGCGCGACCAGGACTTTATCGACAGCCTGCCGGAGGTCATGGACCACTATGGGTACCCGTTCACCGGCCACC